>RFJD01000593.1 GCA_003695015.1 Verrucomicrobiota bacterium
CACCACCACGGCGCGGTTGGCAGTTCCGAGCTGTCGATGACGAGTGGGAAGTTGCTGTGTTGGGTTCACCCTACTTCCGCGTGCCACCCGAGAAAACCGGGGGGATCAGGAGTCCTGAGGCTGGGAACCGGCGGCGCAGGGAGCGTGCCCCGGAGGGCGGGGTCACCGCCAGCCGGCGAGTTTTTCCACGTAGGCGGCGGAGCCGTCGCGCAGCCAGCCGTCCAATTGGGCCGGGTCCTTGAGCTGCTGGCCGCGCAGCCGCGGCACCACCAAGAACCGGCAATCGACTTCCGGCAGGCTGGTCATGTCGCCCCACAACTTCTCGAATTGCGTCACCGGGAAGACGTCCTCCTGCCCGTGGCCCCAGCGCTTCTTGACGTCCTTGATGGTGATGTAGGTCGGCAGCCGGGCGGCCAGGGCGCGGATGCCTTCGAGCACGCGGTTCTCGTCGGCGAGGTCGTCGCGGCTCAGGCCGAAGACGGCCAGCAGCTTGTCGATGTCGATCCAGGTGGTCATCGAGTTGTAGTAGCTGAGGCGGAACTCGTCCTCCTCGCGCGGCATGGACAGGCCTTCGACGAGCCGGACGCGGCCGTCCACGCGGGCCAGGCCGCCGCCGCGGTCCTCGAGCCGCCGGGTGATGACCTCGAAGGTGAGCGTGGCGCCGCTGGCGATGTGCTGGCCCAGGAGGGCGGGATCGACGTCCGCGCCGAGGGTGTCGATGTTGTGGAGCATGAGCCAGCGGAGGTTGGGCCGTTGGCGGAGCAGGTCGCGCAGGACGCCGTTGCGGAGGAGGTTGGGCACCTCGTACCAGTGGCCGACCGGGTGGAGGCATTGGGCCGGCACGTTGTCGGTGTAGTCGGAGGCTTCGCCGGCCGAGCGGGCCCATTGGATCAAGGCGGCGTGGAGACTGTCGCGGACCTTCTGCTGCTGTTCGTCGAGGACCTGTTGCGGGGTTTCCTCCCACAGGAAGCGCAAGTCGCGCACGGTGGGCACGAGGCGGAGGCCGACAGAGCGTCCGGGCGAGAGCAGCAGCGGGCCGGGATAGTCGTGGCGGCGATGGCGGTCGAGGTATTCCCGGATGGGTTCGTGGGTCAGGTAGCTGGTGGTGAAAATGTGGGGCAACGGCGTTCCGGCCTCGGCCGACACCCGGCGGCTCTTGGCGAGGTGGACCTCGACGAAGGTGCGGTGCCGACCGGCGAGTTTGCAGAAGGGATTGAGCGCCTTGACGACACCGGCTCCCTGGGTCCAGCGACTGCCCGCTCCGGCGGCCAGGGACACGACCGCCACGGCGCCCTCTTGGAGGGCTTCGAGGCCCAATCGGCGCCGTTCCGCCACCTCGGGCGCGTCGGCTTCTTCAGCGAACCACGGCCGCGTGTCCGTGACGTCCCCGGGCCGGACGTCCTCGATGCGGGCGGTGGCGGGAAGGCGGTTTTGGGCGAGGCCGATGCGGCCTTCGCGGAGGTCGCGCCGGATGGCCTCGTGTTGGGCGGGGTCGAAGCCGAGTTCCTCGAGCCATTGGCGGAGGGACTTGGCGTCGCCGGCGGTTTGTTGGGGCCGCGGCAGCATGACGTCGAACAGTGCCTGGACCATGTGGCCCAGCTCGGGCCGGGAACGACAGGCTTGGGCGAACTTGTCCAACTCGGCGCGCCGGGCGGGATCGAGGTCGTGGCGCGGCCGGCGCAACAGCTCCGGCAGGACGAGGGTGTAGTAGCCGGGAGGCATGAGGGCATCGGGTCCGGTGAGGCGATCGGCGATGGTGCCGCGGTCGTTGATGGCGAAGTCGTAAACGACCGGCTCCATGGCGAAGGGCAGGGCGTGTTCCATCTCCCGGCGGGTTTGGCGCATGATCTCGAGCATGCGTTCCTGGGCCTCGGCATGGCGGTGGGGGGCGAAAATGAACCCCATGCCGCCGCCGCTCATGCCGCCCAGCATCCAGAAGCCGTGGAAATCGGGGCCGAACGCCTCCCGGGCGCGATCGATGAGGGTTTCGGTGAAGGCGTTGGTGGCCCAGGGGATGATGGTCTGGATGGGGCCCTCGAAGTTGCGGGTGGTGGCGCGGCCGATGGCGGGGATGTCGCCGCGGCGGAGGGCGGCCAGGATTTCCTCCAGGATGCGGAGAGCTTCCTGGCGGGCCTGCCATTCGGGGCCGCAGCGCAGCAGGTACTTCTCGGTGACCATCTCGAGGATGGGGCCCACGTTTTGGGCCATGCCGCCATGGACCAGCACCAGGCTCTCCTGCAGCCGCTGGCGGGTTTCCGGGGAGACCTCGTCGGGCCCGAGGATGCGATGGCGCGGCATGAGGCAACCGCGGCTGACGCCGTACTCGGGATCGCCTTCGCGGGCGGGCACGCCGGTGATGAGCTTGATGCCGGGCCAGACGCCGCCGGAATCCTGCCAGCCGCCGCCGCTTCCCCCGAGCCATTCGCCCAGCAGGGCGCGGGCGAGCACGAGACGGCGTTCGGATTCCTCGAGTCCGCCGGTGAGGTGGGCGGTCTGTCCGGTGGCCCGCATGCAAACGGCCACCAACGCCGCCAGCAGGCTGGTGGAGACCGCCAAGCGCGATCCCTTGGGGATGTCCCGGACGCGGCTGACCAGTTCGAGCCCGCGTCCCGGTCCGCAAAGCCGCGCCAAGAGGTCCTCGAGCCGATGGTGGCTGCCCTCGATGCCGGGCGGCACGATGCCGGCGGCAATCACCGCCGCTTTCAACAGCCCGAGGTAATCCCGCGCGAAGTCGAACACCTCGTGCAGGGTCGTGACATCGGCCCGGGCGCGCAGGTCCACGCTGACCAAGCGCAGGACCGGCTCGTCGATGACCCGCAGCCAGGCTTCCACCGGCGGTTGCGGGGCGGCGTCGCGGCCATGGACGCCCAAGTCGATCGAGACGTTCAACACGCGCGCCCCTTCCGGGTAGTCCATGCCCAGGAAGAAGATGTCGCTCCAGCCGCAATGGCTGAGGTCCATCCGGACGGGGGTGCGTTCGCGCAGGATGGGGCGGGTGCCGTCGGGCTGGCGTTCGAGCAGTTCGGGGCGGATCCGGAGCGGATGATCCAAGGGATGGCCCATGCGGAACATCCACTGGTTGCCGCGGACGGTGCGGACGCTGCGGCGGACTTGGTCGGCCAGCGTTTGAAAAGCGAGCCGGTGGTAGGCGGCGGCCAAGGCGCTGGAAAGGCCGTCGCCGGGGCCGGCGCGGCGTTGGAGGGCGAGGAAGCTCTGGATGGCTTCCTCGAAACGACGGCTGAGCAGGTCCGCATAGCCGTCGAAGGGAATCAACGGGCCGCTGCCGATGTCCGGTCGGGCCGGCAGGTGGAACCGGTGGATGGCGTAGAGGAAAAGCAGGGCCCGGACCCGTTGGTAGAGGCTGGAGGTCTCGTGGCGGAAACGCTCGAGGGCGTCGGCCTCCGCCAGGAGTTGCGGGGTCGGGAGGCCGTGGCAGACCTCGTCGAGGGAGCGGTTCCGGACCGCGTCGTCCGGGCTGGTGATGAGGGGGACCAGAAGCGAGTTCACAGGCCGGAAGGACCGAGCTCAGGATCGGGGTTCGCGGATCAACAGCTCCAGCAGTGTGGTGAGGACCTCGTCGCGGTCGCGGCCATTGAGGGCGAGGGCCAGTTGGGCGGTGAGCAGGCCGTAGCGGGCGCCGATGTCGAACCGCCGGCCCTGCAGTTCGCAGGCCAGATAGCGCTCCTTGCGCGCCAGGTCGGCCAGTGCCTCGGAAAGATGACGGGCGGGCCGGTCCGCCCCGGCGTCCAACAGCTCCATCACCGTGGGCGTCAGGACGTGCATGCCGAAGAAACAGAGGTAATACCCGGCCCGCAGCCCCGGGACCATGAGGGCTTGTTCGGCGGCGGTGGGGGTGGGTTTTTCGAGAACGGTCTCGACGGTGAACAGGCCGGGCTTGCCGGGGAGGGGATCGCCCCCGACGGCGCCATAGGCGGGCAACTGGCTTTCGTGGGTGGCTTGGACGGCGGAGACCGCGCAGTCCTCCCGGGCGGCCGCCTGCACCAACTGGGCGGCGCAGGACAGCTCCGGATGCCGGCTCAGGTAGAGGTGATCCGAGACCATCAGCAGGAACGGTTCCCCCCCCACGAACTCCCGTCCCAGCCGGATGGCGTGTCCGTACCCGCGCGGTTGGTCCTGTTCGATGAAGGTGACCCGGCCGGTGTGGGGTTCGGCGGCCTGCCGGTAGGTGGCCGTGTCCCCGGCATGGACGACCACGCCGACCTCCTCGATCCGGGCGGAGACCAGTTCCTCGATGAGGATCCGGAGGGCGGTCTTGGGCTGACCGTCGCGGTCGATGAGGGTTTGCAAGGGCAGGGTGCGTTGATCCGGCCCGGC
>RFJD01000136.1 GCA_003695015.1 Verrucomicrobiota bacterium
CGGCCCGGCCCGCACGCGACAGCACATCCAGCATGAACTTCGTCCCGAAAATGCCGGTGGACAGATGCCCCTCGCGCGGCCCGCGGATGTCATGGACCAACACCTCGAGCGCGGCCGCCCGCCGCTCCGGCGGCAACAGGTCCAGATACAAGGCAAAGGACTGGCTGGCCTGTGTGCCCGGGCCCACCCGGCCCGTGGCGGGGTCCAGGAACTTGTCGAGGTACGTTTCCCGGATGGCTTCAGCCAGTTGCCGGTAACGGGCGGCTTCGTCGCGCCGGCCCAGAATTGCCGCCAGCTCACCAACCCACCGCGCGCTGGCCGCATACAGAGGCGTGACCAACAACGGCGCCCGGGTCGGCGTGAGGCTTTCGTGATCGCTCAGGCCCTTGGTGACGATCCGCTCCGGGTATTGTTCGGCAACCCGATCCAGCCAGCGCCGGGCGGCGGCATATTGTTCCTCGATCAACGCGCGCTCGCCATAGTACTGGTAAAGCTGGCGCAGCAACAGCGGATGCACCATGGCCCACGCCACACCGCAGTATTGGATGCCCACAAACGGCGCGGTGTCGGTGAACAACCCGTCCGGCAGCGCGCTGTCCCGCCAATCGCGCACCGCCTTGGTATAAAATGCGGCCATGTCGTAGTTCATCATCAACGCCTCGCTCGTGGCCGCGATGTCGCCGCCGTAGCCAAAACGCTCGCGATGCGGACAGTCCGACTGCACGCTGAACAGGTTGCTCAGGAAGGTCCAATCGCACATTTCCTGAATGCGATTGAACTGCTCGTTGGAACAGGCAAACTCGCCGACCCGCGCGACATCGGCGTTGAGCCGCAGACCCGTGAGCGTTTCCGGCGTCGGCCGGCAAGGCAGTCCGGTGATCTCGACATACCGGAAACCGTGAAAGGTGAACCGCGGCGTGTAGTGCTCGATGCCGGCGCCTTTGGCGATGTAAGTATCGCTTTGCCATGCGATCGGCGGCGCGCCCGGACCGCCCACGCTTTCCATGCGGCCGTCCCTGGTCTTGCGCCGGCCTTTGATCTGGCCCGCCACGCTGGTCATCGGGTTGAGTGTGCCGTCCTCATATAACAGTTCGCCGTACCGGAGTCTCACTTTCGTGCCGGCCGGAGCCTGGCATTTCAACGTCACCCAGCCGGCGAAGTTCCGGCCGAAGTCCACGATGTACACGCCCGGTTGGGGCTCGGTGATGGCGACCGGCTTCAGCGTTTTGGTGATGCGAATGGGCGGTTGCGCCTGCGCCTGCAAACGGCCGGCCGGGCCCGGGACACGCACGGCCCGCGCCCATCGGGTGGCGTCGAATCCCGGTTGGTCCCAGCCGGGCAGTTCGCGACGCGCGTCGTAGATCTCGCCCAGGTAGATGTTGTTGAAGCGAACCGGGCCGGGCGCCGTTTGCCACGAGGTGTCGCTGACGACATGGGTTTGCGTGCCGTCGGCGAAGGTCACCTCCAATCGCGCCAAAAAGCACGGCTCCCCCACCGGCATGTGTTCGCGCAGGTTCAGGCGGCCCCACATCCGCAGCGGGAGCGGATTGTACCAGCCGTTGCCCAGCCTCACTCCGAGGCAGTTGGCGCCTTTCCGAAGCTCGCGGGTCACGTCGTAAACACTGTAAAGCACGCGGGCCGAATAGCGCGTCCAGCCCGGATCGAGTTGGCGGTCGCCCACACGCTGTCCGTTCAGGCGCGCCTCGTAGTAACCCAGGCCGGTGATGTAGAGCCTGGCCCGCACAACCCGCCGGGGCAGGGTGAACTCCTTGCGGAACAGCGGCGCAGGCCGTTCGCGGTAGAATTCTTCGTCACGTTGCGGGGTTTCGCTGCCCGAACCGATCCACTCGGCCTGCCAATCCCCGGGCGAAAGCAATCCCATCTCCCACCAAGCCGGTTTGCTCCAAGGCGAAGGTTCCCCATCCCGACCCCAGACGCGCACCTTCCAGTAAACCCGTTGACCGGAGCGGAGCGGCTTGCCGGCGTAGGCGACCTGGAGGGATTGCCGGCTGGCGACCCGGCCGCTGTCCCAGAGATCGGCCTTCCCGGGAGACAATCGCTCCGGCGAACTGGCCGCGAGGATGCGGTAGGCCGTTTGCTCTTCGCCGCGGACGTCGGAATGCAGGATCCAGCTCAGGCGGGGACGCGTCGCGTCGATGCCCAACGGATCGGTGCGGTGCTCACAACGCAGCCCGTCCACGGTGACCGAGCCCAGGACCGGCGCGGCGAACCCTGCCACCAGCCAGGCAACCTTTGGCCAGCGGGAGAGGAGGCGGTGAAAGCGTTTCATCTCCTGCAGCCTGCCGGAACGGGAAAGTCTCCTCAAGGCGGGAAATGGCAATCACCCGCCCGAGCGGTGCCCCCCACCGCGGTCCGAAACCGGGAGTCCGCAAGGCCCGAAATCGTTTGCGCCACCGCCCGCGGCGGCGACAGGCTTGGCCCATGCATGGCCGACTGATGGCGTTTGCGCTTGGCGCCGGGTTGCTGGCCGGGCTCTCACCGGCCCGGGCCCAAACCACGGACAAGATGAACGTGGTTTTCATCCTGGCGGACGACCTGGGCTGGAGCGACACCACGCTGTTCGGCACGACGCGGTTTTACGAAACCCCGAACATCGCCCGGCTGGCCCGGCGGGGCATGCTGTTTCGTCGTGCCTACGCCGCCAATCCGCTTTGCTCCCCCACCCGCGCCAGCATTCTGACGGGGCTGGATCCGGCGCGGCTGGGATTCACCACCCCCGGCGGTCATCTGCCGGAGGAGCGCCTCGAGGCGGCGCTGGTGGCCCGGGCGGATGCCTCCCGCAAGGCGCTCACGCCCCGCAGCGTCACGCGGCTTTCCACCAACCTCGTCACGCTCGCCGAGGTGCTCCGCCAAGCCGGTTACGTCACGGGCCACTTCGGCAAATGGCATCTGGGACCGGAGCCCTACAGCCCGTTGCAACACGGGTTCGACGTGGACGTGCCGCATTGGTGGGGACCGGGACCGGCCGGTTCCTACGTGGCCCCCTGGAAGTTCCCGGCGAAACTGCACTTCACCGGCCAACCGGGCGAACACCTCGAGGATCGCATGGCGGAGGAAGCCATCCGTTTTCTCCGGCGCCACCGGGACCGCCCCTTTTTCCTGAACTACTGGGCCTTCAGCGTCCATGCGCCTTTCGACGCCAAGCCGTCATTGATCGAGCATTACCGCGCCAAGGCGGACCCGGCGGATGAACAGCGCTGCCCGGTCTATGGCGCGATGGTCCACAGCCTCGATGAAGCGGTCGGACGGCTGCTCGACACCCTGGACGAGCTGGACCTGAGCCGGCGGACCATCGTGGTCTTTTTCTCCGACAACGGCGGCAACACCTACGACCGGATCGACGGCCTGCCGCCCACCAGCAACCGCCCCTTGCGCGGCGGCAAGGCCACCCTCTATGAAGGCGGCACCCGCGTGCCCTGCGCCGTGGTCTGGCCCGGCCGCATCCGCCCGGGCAGCGTCACCGACGCCCCGCTGTCGAGCGTGGATTTCTTCCCCACCCTGCTGGACATGCTTGGGCTGCCGGCCCCGGCCGGAGTGGCCTTCGACGGTGTGAGCCAAACGCCCGCGCTGCTCGGCCGGGGAACACCGCGGGACACGGTCTTCAGCTTTTTCCCGCACTACACCCCCGCCACCGGCAACCGGCCCGGCGTGTGGGTGATCCGGGATGACTGGAAACTCATCCGCTTCTTCTGCGACGGCCCGCACCAGGAAGACCGGTTCGAACTCTACCACCTGAGCGAGGACATCGGCGAAACCCGCAACCTCGCCGCGGAAGAACCGGAACGCGTTCGCTCCCTGAACCGGTTGATCGACGATTATCTCAGGCGGACCGGCGCGCTGATTCCCCGGCCGAATCCGGCCTACAACCCGTCCCTCGCCGACTGGTCCACCAGCAAGGACACCGAACTGCACCGGAACCGCGACTCATTGCGCATCCGCTCGACCGGCCGGGACCCCTGGCTGGCCACGGACCTGAAACCGCCGGTCCAAGGCCCGTTCGAGGTCGAGCTGCGCCTTCGCTCGACCGCCCGCGGCGCGGGCCAATGCTTCTGGAGCGAGAACGGCAGGCCCTTCTCGCGGCAGTTCAGCGTGACCTTCGAACCCCGCCACGACGGGCAATGGCACGACTACCGGATCACCCTGCCCGCGGGCCGCGCCACCCGGCTGCGCCTGGATCCGGCCACGGCGCCCGGCGAGATCCACCTCCAGCAACTGCTTCTCCGCGACGCGAAGGGGAAGGTGCTCCGGGAATGGAACTTCACCAAATGAACCGCGGCTGACCCCGGCCAGAAGGACGGTCCCTGCCGGGGGCTGGTCCCCATTTCACCGGCGCCGTCGGCTTGGGCGGTTCGCCGGCGGCCGCGCGGAAACGGCCTCGTTCTCCGCCAAGGCCAAAAACCGCTCGCCCGCAGAGGCGGTTCCCGGCAAAACAGAGGGGCGGTCGCCCCCGGGGCGACCCCGAGGCAACGAGAGAGCATCGCCCATGAGACAATCCAGACATGTCGGTCGCACCCTGCGCGAGACGCCCAAGGACGCGCAAACCGCCGCCCACGCCCTGATGTTGCGGGCCGGGTTCATCCAGCAGGTCTCCGCCGGGGTGTACAACTACCTGCCGCTGCTGTACCGCACCTTGACCAAGATCTCCCAGATCGTGCGCGAGGAGATGGAACGGGCCGGGGCGGAGGAACTGCTGATGCCCGCACTCCAGCCGCGCGAGTTGTGGGAAGAGTCGGGACGGTGGAAGCGCTACACCGCCGTGGACGGCATCATGTTCGCCTTCAAGGACCGCCGCGGGAGCACCGTCTGTCTCGGTCCCACCCACGAGGAGGTGGTCACCGACATCCTCCGGAAGGAGATCAGCTCCTACAAGGACCTGCCGAAGTGCGTCTTCCAGATTCAGACCAAGTTTCGCGACGAAATCCGGCCCCGGTTCGGCCTGATCCGCGCCCGCGAGTTCATCATGAAGGACGCCTACAGCTTCGACGCCGACGAGGCCGGCTTGGAGCAATCCTACGAGGCGATGCGGCAGGCGTATCACCGTGTCTGCCAGCGGATCGGGTTCCGGTACCGGGAAGTCGAGGCCGACCCGGGCGCCATTGGCGGCAGCGGCAGCAGCGAGTTCATGGTCCTGGCCGACACCGGCGAGGAGACGATCCTGTTCTGCGACCGGTGCCAGTACGCAGCCAACCAGGAAAAGGCCGAGTCGCGCCTGCAGGAGTATCCGCAGGATCCGGAGCCCCTCCCGATGGAGGAGGTGTACGGCAAGGGGCTCATCGGCGTCGAGCCGTTGGCCGAGTTCCTCAAGATCCCCGTCTGGAAGACCACCAAGACACTCATCTACCAGGCGGACGACCGCTTCGTCGCGGTCATGGTCCGGGGGGATTGCGACGTCAACGAGATCAAGGTGGCCAATTACCTCGGCTGCCAGTCGCTGAAACTGGCCACCCCCGAGCAGATCAAGGAACTGACGGGGGCGGAGGTCGGTTACGCCGGTCCCATCGGCCTGCCCGCCGAGGTCCGGATCATCGCCGACCACTACGTGAACAACCGGGTGAACTTCGAGTGCGGCGCCAACAAGACCGATCATCACAACATCAACGTGAACTTCGGCCGCGACCTGCCCCTGCCGGAGTTCGGCGATTTCAAGATCGCCCGGGCCGGCCACGGCTGCCCGCGTTGCGACGGCGTGTTGCAGGAGACCCGCGGCATCGAGATCGGCCACATCTTCAAGCTCGGCACCAAGTACTCCGAGGCCATGGAGTGCGTGTATCTGGACGCCCAAGGCCAACGGCGACCGGTCGTCATGGGCTGCTACGGCATCGGCATCACCCGCATCGCCGCGGCTTGGATCGAGCAACACCACGATGACAAGGGGATCATCTGGGGGCCGGCCATTGCGCCCTACCACGTGCATCTGACGCCGTTGAACCTCGAGGACGACCAGGTCCGCCAACGCGCCGAGGAAGTGTACCAGCGGCTGCAGGACGAGGGCATCGAGGTGCTCTACGACGACCGCCCCCTGCGCGCCGGCGAGAAATTCAGCGACGCCGACCTGATCGGCCTGCCCATCCGGCTGACCCTCAGCAAGCGCACCGTGGCGGCGGGCCAGATCGAGTTCAAGGAACGCACCCAGCCCAAGCCGGATCTGCTGGATCTGGACACGGCCATCGCCCGGATCAAGGAGATCTGCGGCCTGAAGGGCTGAGCACCGCCGCGTTCCGCCGCCAGGTTCCCGGCTCCCGGCCCATGCGTCCACTCCGCCTATTCTGGCCGGCCATGCTGGGCGCGGCTCTTCTGGGCGGACTGGCATGGTGCGCCGGTTGGCCTTGGTTGCCGGCGTGGATCGGGTCGCTTTCGCTCACCACCCTCGCGGCCTTCGGAATCGACAAGCGGCAGGCCCGTCGCGCCGGCCGCCGGCGCGTCCCGGAGAAGGAACTGCTGCTCCTGGCCTTGCTGGGCGGCTCGCCGGGCGCTTTCGCCGCCATGAGCCTGTTCCGCCACAAGAGCATCAAGCGCTCCTTCCGTCGCTGGATGGCCGCCGTGGCCCTGGCCCAATTGCTGGGATTGGCCCTTTGGCTGGCCCGGGATCGGCTCTGACCCGGCGACGGCGTGTCGTTCCCGACCTTCCGCCCGCCGAGCCACGGCCGGCCTCGGGATTGATTCCACCCCGGGGCCGGGCTATGAACGGTCCCCGTGAAAACCACCATTCGATCCGGGCGTTGCCGGCGGTTGGCCCTTGTGTGGCCGGTGTGCGTGTTGTGGGCTGCCATGGGCGGGCGGGCGGTCGCCGTGGAGTTGTCCCCCATCCCGGCGCCGGCTTCGGACCGTGCCCTCGCATGGATCCGTTTCTCCGACGGCCCGGAAAGCTATGCCGGCCGGCCCTACGAATGGCTCGGGCGCGGGCCGCTGAAGGTGCGCTTCGAGACGCCCGCCCAGGCGGCAACGGCCCTCGAACTGTTCTGGGGCGCGAAGAACGACCTTCGCCACGCACGGCTCGCCATCAACGGTCACACGCGGGAAATCGCGGCCGGCGGTTATGACGGCTTCCGCTGGATCCGCGTGCCGTTGCCGGCGGGGCTGCGCGGCGATCGCCTCGAACTGACGCTCACGGCCAGCGAAGGCAAGGCCGCCTTCCTGGCCGAAATGCGCGTCATAGCCGCAGCCGCCACCGGCTCGGCCCCGGAAACGGGCGCGCCGGTTCACCGGGCCGAGGTCCTCGTCCGCCCAACCCGCCCCGCCGGCCGAACGCCCGGCCCCATGGCGGAAGCCTTCCCGGACATGCGGCCCGTGTGGGACGCGCCGCCGCCGGCGCCGGCGGGAGGCAGGTTGCCCGCCGGGCTGGAAGCGGTTTTCCAACAAGCCGAAACCAACGCCCGACTCGCCGCCGAGGCGCTCTATCGGTGCCGCCGTTACGTGGACGGCTGGCTGGCCCACGCCGATCCCCGCACCGGGCTGATCCCCCGCAATCTCACCCGGGACCGCGACCTCTGGAACGGCCGGGACGCAGGCGCCGACAACTACCCCTTCATGGTCCTGACCTGCGCCCTGACCGACCGCGAGCTGTTCGCAGGCCGGATGCTGGCCATGCTCCGGACCGAGGAACGCCTGACCCGGCGGCTCGACCGGTTGGGCGACCACTATTCCTTCAGCCGCCAAGGCTTCGTCCATCCGGAGATCGATCTGGACCGGCTCGTGTTCGACAACGCCGAGTACGTGAAGGACGGTCTGATTCCCCTGACCGAATGGCTGGGACCGAGCCCGTGGTCGAAGCGGATGATCGGCCTCGTCGAAGACATCTGGAAACACGCCGCCATCGAGACGCCTTTCGGGCCGATCCCCACGCTGAACTTCGAGGTCAACGGCGACCTCATGCAGGCGGGCGCGCGGTTGTTCTGGTTCACCGGCCGTCGCGAGTTCCTCGATCAGGCGATGCGCCTGGCCGATTTCTATCTGCTGGGCGACCAACATCCCACCCGCCACCGGGAACGGCTCAGTCTCATCGACCACGGCTGCGAGGTCATCAACGGCCTGAGCGAGGTTTACCTGGCCGCCGGTCGGGTGGCGCCGGAGAAACGCGACGCCTGGCGCGAGCCGCTCCACGCCATCTACCGCGAGATCCTCCGGCTCGGCCGCGATGAATGGGGCATGTTGCACGGCTGGATCGAGCCGCGGTCAGGACGGGTCGGCGGCCGGATCAGCGACACGTGGGGCTACGTGTACGACGGCTTCTACACGGTGTACCTGGTGGACGGCACGCCGGAGTACCGGGAGGCCGTGCGGCACGTCCTGGCCAACTTGAAGGACCACTACAGTGGGTTCCGCTGGCAGGGTGGCAGCGCCGACGGTTACGCCGACTCGATCGAGGGCGCGCTCAACCTCCTCCAACGCGAACCGATCCCGTCCGCCGCGGCTTGGATCGACGCCGAGATCCGCACCATGTGGCGGATCCAGAAACCCGACGGCGTCATCGAAGGCTGGCACGGCGACGGCAATTTCGCCCGCACCTCGTTGATGTACGCCTTGTGGAAAACCGCCGGGGTGTGGATCGAGCCGTGGCGGCCGGACGTGCGCTTCGGCGCGGCCGTGGCGGCGGACGGCACGTTGTGCCTGAGTCTCTGGGCGGACCAGCCGTGGCGGGGACGCGTCCATTTCGACCGTCCCCGGCATCGGGATTACCTGCACCTGCCGGTGGACTACCCCCGGATCAACCAGTTCCCGGAATGGTTCACCGTCGAAGCGGCGCGGCGTTATCGGCTCGAGCCGTCCGGCACCACGGCGGAACCGGCGGCCGGCCGGGAGGTCGCCGGCCGGGCTTTGCATGACGGCATCGAGATCGACCTCCCGGCCCGAACCCTGCAGCGTTGGCGGCTGCGACCCGCGGCCGCCGGAGGCTGAGGGCCCGCCCCAACGCCGGGCGCCCGCAGCCGCCGGTTCAGTCCAACCGCACCGTCACCGCCGCGCTGAACATCAGCTCCGGATCGCCCCGCCCTGCCAGCGTGTCGGCGAGGTTGCGGATCGTCCGGGGCGGTTTGCCCTTGAACAGCCTGCGATCCCCGGCGCGGATCGTCACCGGCCGGTCCAAGTCCATCATCCGGTCGTCCAGCAGGACGGTCACGACCGGGTAATCGTCCGTCGTGAGCGTGATCTCCTGTCCATGCCGTTCGGCGATCAGTTCCCGGCCTGGCTTGGCTTCCTCCGGCGGCACTTCCAGCCAGTAAAACCGCGTGTGGGTGACATCGTCCTGATGCCAGACCACCCGGTCGGGGATCGGGTTGCGGGTGAACTGTTCCATCCACGGAATGGCCTGCCGGTCCTCGAGGTCCATCCAATGACCCTTGCCCTCGTGCAGCTTCACCAAATGCCGGTAGCCCTCGGGATCGGCTCGTTGGAGTTCGTCCAGCCGGCGGCCCCATTCGGCGGCGACCTCGTTGCGATGGTAGGCGGCGTCGTCGGCGCCGACCTGAAGGGCGAAGGGCACGTTGCGCAGGCCCAGCGGCGAGGCGTCGTTGGGATGGCCGGCCATCATGGCGGCGGCGGCCCAGCGATCGGCCATGCGCGGCGCCAATTGGTAAACGCCGTCCCCGCCGGCCGAGTAGCCGAAGACGTACACGCGATTGGGGTTCACGCCCGCCAGCACAATGAGGTTTTCGATGAGCCGGTCGAAGAAGCGGTCGATGTGCGCCTGATGCCAGAGGTTCCACGTGTCGGTGGGCGCCCGCGGGGCCAGATAAAAGCCTTCACGCGGCCGGTAGGCGCGGGCCAGGCGGATCTGGTTGCGCCATTGGGAATCGTTGACCCGCTTCGGCGCCCCCCCGCCGCCATGCAGGCTGAAGAAAAGGCTCCAGCCGTTGGTCGGCGCCCCGCCCGAAGGCGGCAGGAATTGCAGCAGCTCGAACTTCATCCGCAACCCGTCCAGCTCGATGACCTTGGCCTGCATCTCGGCCTTGCGGGTCTCGCGGATGAACCGGACGTGATCAGCCCACAACAGGCGGCGGGCTTCGGCGGCTTCCTCACGCGTCAGCGGCGCCTCCGCCCACGGCGCATTGGTGAGGGCGGGACGCTGGTCCGGCGGTTGGGCCAACCAAGCCCGCAATTCCTCGAGAGCCGACCCCGCGTGGACGGCCCCGGCCAACCACCCGGCCACAAGGGCGACACCCGCCATCCGCGGCAACCGCCGCCGGCCGTCAACACGAACGAATCCGGGCGTTCTGGCGCGGTTCATCGTCGGCTGGCGGTCAGAGGCTCCATCCCTGACGATAGACATGGCGGATGAAGGCGTCGGCTTCGGGGCAATTCCGGGCCCGCAGGTTGGCGGCGTCCCATTCGATCCGCCGGCCGGCCCGGTAGGCCACGTTGCCCAGCAACACCGCTTCAGTCAGCGCCCCGGAATAGGCGAAATGGCAGGTGGTCGGACCGTCGTTGCGGATGGCCTCGACCCATTCCCGGTGATGGCCGATCGAGTCGGGGATGAACGGTTTGGGCGGCTCGAACCGGGCAAACTTCTCCTCGGGCAACAGTTGCCGGCGCGTGTAATCCGCCAGCAAACGGCCTTCCTCGCCAATGAACAGGACGCCGCTGCGGAAGTACTTGCGTTGCTCCTCGGTCAACAGGGCGTCCGGTTTGCGGCCGCCGTGGTACCAGTGGAGCGTCACCGGCGGCAACGCGCCCCGGGCCGGGTATTGGTACCGGAGCACCAGCCATGGCGGGGTGGATTCCGGATGCACCGGCGGCCCGTCCACCGGCTCGACCCAATCCGGCGTGGTCAACTGCAGCGCCCAATGCGGCAGGTCCATGAAGTGGCAGCCGAAATCCGACAGCGCCCCGCCGCCGAAAGCCCACCAGTTCCGCCAGGCAAACGGCGCGTACTCCGGGCTGTACGGCCGCCACGGCACCGGCCCCAGCCAGAGGTCCCAGTCCAGGTTCGGCGGCACGGGCGGATGTTCCTTCGGCAGCTCCTTGCCGCCGTAGCTGGCCGCCACCCAGACGTGCACTTCGCGCACGGGACCGATGACCCCGCTCCGGATCCACTCCACCACCCGGCGGTAGTTGCTGCCGGCGTGGATCTGGGTGCCGAGCTGGGTCTTCACCCCCTTCTGCGCCGCCAACACGCGCACCGCCCGGCATTCGGACACGGTGCGGGTCAGCGGCTTTTCGCAATAAACGTGGCACCCCCGACGCAAGGCCGCCGTCGTCGCCACGGCATGGGTGTGATCCGGCGTGCTCACCACCACCGCGTCGAGCCGTTCCTTTTCCAGCATCTCGCGGAAGTCCCGATAAGCCTTCGCGCCGGGATGCTTCGCCAAGGCGGCCTGCAGGAAGTTCGCATCCACGTCGCACAAGGCGCGCACTTCGACCGCCTCCTTCAGGGAGGCGACGGCCTGCAGGTTGGCGGCGGCGCGGTTGGCGGTGCCGACAAATCCGACCGCGAGGCGTTCGTTGGGCGAACCGGCCCAAAGGCCGACCCGAGGCGCGCAACCCAGCCCGAGCACGGCGGAGGTTCGGAGGAGAAACCGACGACGGGACAACGTGTGCATCATGGGCCCCAGTCAACGCGCCGGGCCCGGCGCCTGTCCAGCCCAAAGACCGCCAAAGCGAAAGCCCCGCGGCGGGATGTCCGCGGGGCTTGATCGAGCACCACAGTGGGCGGACAGGGCTCAGACCTTGTCGGCCGTCGGACAGACGAACCCGGCCCGGTAGGTCCGGGTCACCATCGCCGTGGCCTCAGGCGAGTTCGGGAAGATCTCCTTCTCCGGATCGAACTCGAGGAAGGGCCCCATCGAGATCGGGTACTTCTTCAAGTCCACGCCGTTGTCGGTCAGGTGCCGCAACGTGCGGCGCAGGGTGGCGATGTTGTCGTCGTGGCTCTTGACCTTGGCCAGGATCTCCTCGGCCTGCTTGGGCGAGACTTTGTTCTTCTCCCCGAGGTAGTAGGAGATGTTGGCCAGGTGGGCAATGGCCGCCGAAAGGTGCCCCTCGCGGGCGTCGGAGTGGAGGAGCTTCGGGTCGCGGGCAATGCAGGCGTCGATGAAGTTGCCGAAGTGATCGCCGCCGCCCTTGAACTCCTTGATGACCTTCATGTCCAGGTCATAGGCGGTGCAGTGGGTGTAGGTGCGCTGCACCAGATAGCCCTCCGAACCGTAGAAGACCACGCCGATCTTGTTGCCGCGGGTGCTCTGGAAGAGCTTGTTGAGCTCCTCGTCGGCGGAATTGTCCACGGAAAGGCCGCGGGTTTCGAAGACCAGGGTCTTGTCGCCGTAGTCGTAGATGCCGACCTCGGTGTTGGCCGTGTCGCCCGCATCCACGTAGTTGTCGTCCTTGCGTTCGGCCTGGTAGCCAAGACGGCCGCCGTAGGCAATGACGCTGCGCGGGTGGGTGTTGACGCCCAAGCCCCAGCGGGCGATGTCGGCCTGGTGGGGGCCTTGGTTGCCGGAATCGCCGTTGCCGTAAAGCCGCTGCCAGTGCCAGTCGTAGTGGAACCGCGGGCGGGTCAACCGCGGGGTGGTAAACGGCGCGGGACCGGACCAGAGGCTGAAGTCCACCTCCGGCGGAATGGGGTAGTCGCCCAAGGGCCCGATGGAGGGGCGCCGCTTGTAGCAGAGGCCGCGGGCGAGTTTGACCTCGCCGATGCCGCCGGCATGCAGCCAGGCGATGGCCTCGATGATGGCGGGATTGGACCGGCACTGCGTGCCGACCTGACAGATCCGGCCGTACTTCTTCGCCGCCGCCACCAGCGCCGCGCCCTCGGCGATTTCGTGGGAGATCGGCTTCTCGATGTAGCAATCCAACCCGGCCTGCATGGCCCAGATGCCCGCCAGAGCGTGCCAGTGGTTGGGCGTGGCCGTGCTCATGATGTCCACGTCCTTCGAGGCAAAGGCCTCCCGCATGTCGCGCACCACTTTCGGCGCGCGACCCTGTTTCTTGGCGACCTGTTCCCGCCGCTGGGCGGCGACCTTCTCGTCCACCTCGACGATGAAGCGCACTTCGGTGCGTTTGTCCCGCACAAAGGCATCGAGGTGACTGCCACCCCGGCCGCGGACGCCCACGACCGCGACGCCGAGGATCGAGTTGGGCGAGGCGGAGCGGAGGATGGCGGGCATGGCCACGGCGCCCGCGCCAGCCAGAACGGAGGTTCCCAGGAATCGACGACGATTGATGTTTCTCATGGTGTTGCCTGCTTCTTGCTTCGGTTCCATCGCCCGGCGCCAGCCACCGCCCGGTTCCTGCTCGCGAAAACCGTTTTTCGCCGCGGACACCCGGCAGCAGCCCGGCCGATCCGGCTCGATGGGCTTGTTCTGGAGCGAGGCTAGCCGGTCCGGCCCATGCTGGCGAGAGGAAACCTCCGGCCGAGGACGCCCCATGCATCCTTCAGCGACACTCCGCGATCTGCCACCAAACAAAAAACCCGCCGGGCTTCATGTCCCGGCGGGCTTGGACTGACCCCTTGGGGTTGAGGGGGGCGGGGGTTGGATAAACGCCTATGGCGCCACCTTGAAGCCGCTGGACTCGATGGCGGCCAGAATCTTCCGGCTGTCCACCTTCCGCGGATCGAAGGTGATCACCGCCTTCTTGCTCTGGTGGCAGACTTCTTCCTTCTGCACGCCCGGCAGCGAGGCCACGGCCTTGGCGACCTTCGCGGAGCACGCGTTGCAGTGCATGCCTTCGACGGAGACTTGGATGGTCTCGGCCTTGACCTTGAACCCGGCCTTCTCGATGGCGGCCACGAGCTGGCGGTCCTCCACCTTGGTCGGATCGAAGGCCACCTTGGCGACCTTGGACTTCGAGCAGGCGCTGGGGGACTTGACACCCTCGATGGCGCCGAGCGCCTTGGCCACCTTGCTTTCGCAGGCGGAGCAAGCCATGCCCTCGACCTGGTAGGTGGCCTGGATCAGGCGCGGCTTGGCGGTCGTGGCCGCCACCTTGCCGCTCACCGGGCATACGCCGGCGGCGGTGGTCCGGACGGCCTTGTCGGCCGGGCAACAGGCGCCCGCCTTGGTGTCGCAGGCGGAAGCCGCGGAGGCCGGACAGGCGCTCTTGGTGTCATCGGCATGGAAGGTCAATGGCAGCGCCACCAAGGCGGCGGCGATCGGGAGGAACTTGAGGTTTCGCTTCATGGGATTCGGATGCTTTCGGTTGCTGTGTGAACCACGGTTTTGTGTTTCAGCGATGATAAGACTAACCTTTCTTGCTCCTTATTCCACAACTTTTGCGAAAAAACTCCCGCCCCGCCGGGAAGGTCCCCCGCTCCGCCGCCCGGCGCCCGGCCCGGCCGGCGGGCTCAATCCGGCCAACTCCGGAAACCAAGCTGATGCCAGAGACCGTTGAGCTCGAACTCGATCGACGGCGGTTCCCGACGCCGGCCCAGCCAGCAGAAGAGGTTGTCCGGCCGGATCCCGGCCAGCAGCTCCGCCATGTCGCGGCCATGGAAACCGATCACCCGCAGGGACTTCGCCAGGGGCGGGTCCACCGCCGCTTCCTCCCAGAGAAGCCGGGCCTCCCGCTCGGAGGATTTCAACACCCGCAGCGGGATGCCGCCGGTGGCCCGGACCACGCGCCGGAGCTTGGCGACCCGGCAGTCGCCGCACTCGACCCAGAGTTCCGGCCGGCCCGCGGCGTCACAGGCCAGGAGGTCGGGCCGGTACCGCAGGCCCGGAATCGGCCGGGGCGGTTCCAAGCGGAGACCGGGGCGGTGAAACATGAACCAGCCCAACAGCTTCAGAACCAAGTGCGCCGGCGTCTCGGTGTCGCGCCCCAACAGGGTCACCTGCGGCGGCAGGTCCGGGAGGCGCGGCACGCTTTCGAGGCGGAAACGGAGGCGGGGTCCCATGGGAACGAGGCCCGGGGCCGGTTCATGGTTCGATGTCCACCGGGATGCCGGGACGGACCAACCGGCTCAGCCAGACGACGTCCCAGTTGGCCAGCCGGAAACAGCCGTGGGATTCGGTGCGACCGACGTTTTCCGGGACGGGCGTGCCGTGGATGCCGTAGCCCGGACGGGAAAGGCCGATCCACGCCAGGCCGACGGGATTGTTCGGACCGGGCGGGACGACGAGCCGGCGGCCCAGGCGGCGGCCCTCGGCGGATTCCGGGTAAATGGCCGGATCGAAGGTGTAGTTGGGATTGGGGATGACGACCTGGACTTCAAGCCGGCCGACCGGGCGTTTTTCGACGCGCCGGGCAATGCTGCAGGGCAGACTGGCCATCAGACGGCCCGCGGCATCGTAGGCCAGCAGGCGCCGCTGATGCAGCAGGATGCGCAGGGCGGCCACCGGTGTGTTGTTGGTGGGGTCCACGCGGCGCGGCACTTGCACGGTGTCACCGGGACCCAACCGCTGCCAGTCGATCTCCGGATTGAGCCGCTCCACGAACCGCTGGCTGGCGCGGTGTTTCTCCGCGATCAGCTCCAGCAGCGTTTCGTAGTCGAGCCGCTCCTGCTGCGACTTGCCCAGCCACGTGGGGCTGATGGGCGTCAGCCGGGCCACGTCGTCCGAGGTCACCACGTAGGTCCCCAGCGCCGGCGCCTCGATCAACAACCGGGCCCGTGTGTCGGCGTCCAGACGACCGGTCACGGGCAGGCCGGACTTTTCCTGAAAAGCGGCCAGCGCGGCGGCCGTTTGTTCGCCGAAGAGCCCGTCGATCGGCCCCGGCGAGAATCCGTGTCGGATCAGGACAAGCTGGGCTTCGAGCACGTCCCGCACCGGTCGCGGATAACCGGCCACCATGGCGGGCGCCGGCGGAACGTAATCCAGACCGGGCGCCCGGACGCGACCGCCCGCCGGCCCGCCGGTGGCGGGGGTGGCGGGGGCGGCGGCCTCGGGCTCGGGCGTGACCGGGGAGTTCGAGGCGGGTGGAGGAGGCGCGGGCGTCGGCTCGGAAGATCGGGCCGGCGGCGGACTTTCCGGCATCAGCGGCGGCGGTTCGATCAGCCAGCCCTGCCGCCGGACCCATTCCGGCCCCCATCCCTGCACCAGCCCCAGCCAGGCCACCACGCCGAAGATCAGGCCGATCGCCAGCACACACCCGCCGCCGCCGTGGTCGGATCCACGGCGGGCGGCGGGGCGGAAGCGTCTGCCTGCCTTGCGCGGCGCCACGGCGGCCAGTTAGCCACAACGCGGCCGGCCGACCAAGCAGGCAACGTCCGAGTGATCGGCAACCCGCAGCAGCCCCGGCCGGAGGCCACGGCGAAGCCGCCGCTCCGTCCTCACAGCCGCCAGCCTTCGCGGTAGGGCACGTGCAGGTAGGCGTTGGCCGGGCCGTGGTTGGTGAAGGTGGCCTTGGCGTCGTCCCACCGGAGGGTTTCGCCCGGGAACCGGATGGCGATCGCGCCCAGCAAGGCGGCCTGGGTCAGCGGCCCGCCATAGCCGAAATGCGAACCCGCCTGCCGGCCTTCCTTGATGGCTTGGATGAAGTCCCAAGCGTGGTTCTTGACCCGCGGGATCTTCTGCTCGGGGCGGCCGCCGGCGAGGTATTCATCCTGCCGTTTCTCGGGGGCGATCCGGCACCCGCCGGCCCCGTGCGAACCGTGGATGATCATGCCCTTGTCGCCGATCAACACACCGCCGGTCCCCGGCAGTTTTTCGTCGGCTTCCAGCCCTTCGGGCCGGGGGATACGGTTGGCGCCGTCGTGCCAGACGACCTTGACCGGCCCGCGCTTGCCCTTGGCGGGGAACTCGAAGGTGATCCGGGTGGCGGGCGGATAACACATGGCGTGTTTGGCGGGGTCGTAACCGGTCACCTCCGCCCGCACGCTGACCGGGGCATCGAGGTCCAGCGCCCAGAAGGCGGGATCGAGCACGTGGCAGAACCAGTCGCCGATGCAGCCGGTGCCAAAAGGCATCCAGCCGCGCCAGTTCCAATGCACCCACAACGGGGAATAGGGAATGTAGGGAACGGGCCCGATCCACAGGTCGTAGTCCAGATTCGGCGGCACCGGGTGGCGCTCCTTGAGCTTGGGCAGGTTGGGGATCTGGCAATAGACGTTGCGGAAGGCGTCGCAACCGGCCCAAACCTCGCGGACCTCGCCGATGGCGCCGTCCCAAACCCATTCGCACAGGCGGCGAATGTCACCGAAGGAATGGCCCTGGTTGCCCAACTGGGTGACCACCTTGGACTCCCGGGCCATCTGCATCAACGTCCGCACCTCATGCACCGAGTGGGCCAGCGGCTTTTCGCAATAGACGTGTTTGCCCCGCCGCATGGCTTCCATGGCGATGACGGCGTGGGTGTGGTCCGGCGTGCCGATGACCACCGCATCGATCTCCTTGTCCATCGCGTCGAGCATCTTGCGGTAGTCGGTGAATCGCCGGGCCTTCGGGTACTTGTCGAACATCTTGCCGGCGTACTTCGAGTCCACGTCGCAGAGGGCCACGATGTTCTGACCCTCGGACGCCATCGAGTTGACGTCGGCGCCGCCCCGGCTGCCCACGCCGATGCCGGCGATGTTGAGCCGTTCGTTGGGCGAGGCGGCAAGCACGCCGGAGGAGACCAGTTGCCAACCGGCCAAGCTCAGGCCGGTGCGGGCCAGGAAACGCCGTCGGTTCAGGTCGGAGGAAACTGCTTTTTTCGTGGTCATGGCGCGATGGATTGTGGCGGAGGGGCGGCAGCCTGCAAAGGCCAAAGCCGGATGGCGCCGCCGCCCCACCCGGCCCCGGCTCACCTTTACTCGCCGCCCTGGCTCAGGCGCTTCTTCGGCTTTTCGTAAAGCATGGCGTGGGCTTCGCGGAGAATCTCCGCAATGCGGTCGGCGAACGGACTGGCGGCCACCGCCTCGCGCAGGGCGGCTTCGTCGAAGCTGGCGGCATTCCGGCCGGGAAACCAATGCTCCGCCTGGCCGAGGAGGTTGTAGCGCATCTTCGCCCAGTCCACGAGGTCGAGGGACTTGGCGTAGGTCCAGAGCCGGAGGATTTCGAGCACGTTGATCTGGCCGGGGATGTCGGTGTACTCGGGAATGCCCTGCCACCAACCCTCGCACCAGTCGCGTCCGAGCACGCGTTCCATTTCCGCCCGCAAACGCGCCTCGATGGGGCCGACCAGTTCGGCCGCCTGGTCGAGCCGTTCGACGGCGGCCACGTGTTCGTCGAAGTCCGACGGCCGGGCCACGCCGCAACTCAGGGTGTGGACCCCGGGACGGGCCAGGCAGAAGAGGTCGTTGAACTGCATCGGGCTCAGCGGCCGGCAGAGTTCCACCAGCTTGGGCGGCGGATTGTAGAGTTTGCCGCCCTTGTCGTTGGGGCTGATGATGAACACCCCCATGTCCCGCGCGCGGGCTTCCTCGATGGCCGGCCAGGTCAGTTCGTTGACGAAGTACCAGTGGAGGTTGACGTAGTCGAAACCGCCGCTTCGGATGGCAGCCAGGATGATGTCCAAGTGGCCGTGGGTCGAGAAACCGACGAAGCGGCAACGGCCCTCGCGCTGGAGTTGGCGGGCGACTTCGAGGCAACCGCCGGGCCGCAGCGACCAGTCGAGCAGCTCCTGGTTGTTGATGCCGTGGAGGGCCAGCAGGTCCACGTGATCCAACCGCAAGTAGGCCATGGACTTCTCGAAGTCGCGGCGGAACTCGGCCGGGTCGGGCTTCGGGCCGACCTTGGTCTGGACGATGATCCGGTCCCGCGGCAACTGCGGCAGGATGCGGCCCAGTTGCATCTCACTGGTCCCGTAGCCGCGGGCGGTCTCGATGTGGTGGATGCCCAGCTCGAGAGCGCGCCGGATGCAGGTCTCGAGGTTGGCCTGGCCTTTCGGATCGATCTTCTCCTCCGGCAGATCCTTCCACGCCTGCTGGTAGCGCATGCCCCCGCAGGAGATGACCGGAAGCTGCAACTCCGTCTTGCCGAAACGCCGATATCGCATGCGCCAAGGATGCGGTCCCCGCCCGGCGGGAACAACCGCCGAACGCCCCCGAACCACCGCATGGGCGGAAGGCCGGGCCTATCCGGTGAGGAAGAACATGGTGCCGACGACCACGGTGGGCAGCAGGGCCCCGAGGAACAGGCCCAGAGGCGAGATGCCGTCTTTGAAGAAACGGTTGAGGATGGCCTGTCCGGCCGGATTGGGTGCGTTGGCGATGACCGTCAACCCACCCCCCGTGACCGCGCCCGCCACCACGGCATGTTTGAGCGCGTCAGTGAACTCCGGCACCAGCGACGCCAGATAGGTGATGGCGGCGTTGTCGTTGAAGGCGGTCAACACCGTGGCCCCGAGGAACAACGGAAACTCGCTCAACCGGCTCAGCACCGGCTCGATCCACCACTGCTGCAGCCCGCCATGGGTCACCAACCCGGCCAGGAAGAACCCCACCAACACCGGCGAGCGCAGGTCCAGCCGGTACTGCACGTGCAAGGTCGCCTGGTAGAACGCCAGGAAAAACAGGAACCCGCCCACCAGCAACGTGGTCCGATGCGCATTCCACACCGACCATGCCATGAACAACAGATGCACCGCCGTGACCCACCACGGAACCGGCTCGGCCGCGGTGCCGTCGGCCGCCATCTCGACGCCCCGTTCGGCCGGCTTGGGCAGCCGGGCGAAGTGTTTCCGGAAGGCGAAGTAGTAGAACAGGTTGGACAGCACGATGCCGCTGGTGGCCTCGATCCCGAAGTGCTTGAACATGAAGGCCATGTCCCAGCCCCATTTGCCGGCGACCATCAGGACCGGCGGCGCGGCGAAATGGGTCAGTGTCCCCCCCACCGAGACGTTCACGAACAACAGCCCCAGCGTCGCGTAGGCCAGCACCGGCGGCGGACGCAAACGGTAGAACTGCCGCGCCAACAGCGAGGCCGAAATCGTCATGGCCGCCGGCTCGGTGATGAACGAGCCCAACAACGGCCCGAACGTCAGGATGGAAAACCACCACGCCACCGGACTGCCGCCGCCCAGGGAGGCGACCCGCCGCATGATCGATTCCGCCAGACTCAACACCGGCCGCGTGGCGGACAGGGCCATGATCACCACCACGAAAATGGGCTCCTGGTAGCTGACCTTGTGGTCGAGGTAGTAGAACGTCGGCTCCTCCCCCAGCTTCCAAAGCATCAGCACGAACAACGGAACGACCCAGATGCCGAACACCGCCTCCACCTCGCCCATGAAGTGGAAGAAGGTCCCCTTGAAGCTGACGTCGTCCTGCGCCCCCGGGTAACCCTTGGCCTCGGCCGTCCGGCCCTGCGCCTTGATGCGCTCGTAGTGCCGCTTTTCGATCTCATGGGCGATGTGCCGGAACTTGTGCGTCAGGAACGTGTGCACCACCGCGCCCAGGAACAGCAGCGAGGCGATCAGATTGAACGGCTCTTTCTCGATCCGGTTTTTCAGGATCGCCGGGATGCTCTCCAAATGCTGGTCCCCGTAGCTTTCCAGCGGCGGCGGAAACTCGCCGGCTGGCGGCGCCGCCGCGCCGTGGCCGCCCGCGGCCTGCAGGCTCATCCACCCGCCGGCCAACACCACCGCCAGCACCAGCCAGCCCAGCCAACGGGGCAGTCCCCCCGCGGCTCCACGCTTGATGGAGTGTTTCTCGCTCATCCGAACCCGGCCGCCAGTGGTAAGGCCAACGGTCCCTTCCGGCAAGTGGCGAATCCGGCCATCGACCGCCGATCGCACCCGCGCGCGGGGCCTTGACAGCGCCAGCGAACACGTCATGAGTGGAACCCGACGATTGTCCACCCATGGAAGCAGCACCGGCGAAAATCCGTGGCCGAACGCCCCGCCGGCTTGCCTCCGCAAGCCCCGGCAGTGCCCTCCTCGGAAAATGTCTGGCCACCCTCGCCGCCCTCACCGCCCTCCAAGCAGCCGATCCCACCGGACCGCCGGAAGCCGTCACCGTCCGCGTCGAACTCCAAGCCACCTTTTACCCGCCCCCCTACGACAAATCCCGACCACCGGCGCAGCCGCCCGCCCCTCGTGTGCTCCATTGCGAGGCCACCTGTACCTTCAACCGCCGCAAATGGTACATCACATGGACCTCGCCGACGTTGAACCTCCGGCCGGAACTCTTGTTCGACGGGACCAACACCCTCAGCAAGCGAACGATCATCCGGCCCCCCAAGGCAGTACCCGGCATGGTCGAACGTTACGGCGCCAAGCCGCTTCAACCGCTGCCGGCCGGACTCCCCGTCTGGATCCAGGTGACTCCCGGCCCGTTCGACCCCGAGGGAGACATCCGGCAAAACCTGTTGTGGCTGGCCTGCGCCAGCTCGCGGTCCAATCTCCGCCGCCTGCCGGGGCTGCCCGTGCCCCACGCGATCGCTCGATTCGAAACGCCCGCTTTCGACCATCCGGTCGAGCGGGAGCATTTCAACGATTCGCTCGGCCTGCTGCGGCGGGCGCGGTGGCTGTTTCCACCGCAGTTCGACCCGCCGCCCGCGCCCAACCCCTATCTCTCCCGCAGTTCGCAGAACGCCGACGAACGCCGCGGGTACGCCGCCGGTGGCCGTCGTTGGCCGGGCGAGGAGGGGCGGCCCATGGCCGAGTACCGCGTGCTGAGCTGGACCAACTTCCACGGCTGGCACATCCCCGTGAGTTTCACCTACCAGGCCAAGTGGCCGGATGCCATGTACCGCCGGCTGGGGTGGGACCCGGCCCGGGTTTCCACCAAGCGCGCCGAAGCCCGCGGCCAGGCGACCGTTTGGCCCACCCACCCGGGCGATCCCTTCCCGGCGCTGCTCACCAACGGTGTCACCTACAGCGTCACCGACCACCGGTTCCGGCATCCCACCCGTCTGGTGGACGCCATCCATTACACCCTGACCAACGCCACCGCCCTGCCGCCGACCAACGACGCCCGCCTGCAACAGTTGTTCCAAGTCGAAGTGCAACGAGCGCCGGTCGATCCGCTGCTGGCGGCTGCCGGTCCGTCGCCGGTGGTCCGGGGTGTCTGGCTCGCCGTGCTCTTCATCGTGACGATCGCCGGCGGCAGCCTTTGGTTGTGGCGCGCGATGGCCCGGGATCGCCGGAGGAACTCGACACCGACCTGACCCGAAGGCCTTGGGGCCGGGCCCCGGACGAGCGCCTCCCGCCAGCCCGGACTGGTCCACGCGGCCGGAGCCTGCCAAGCTGAGGGCCACAACCATGCTGCTTTGTCCGCATTGCCAGCAGTCGCTCGACAAGCACCCGCTGCCGCAGGGGGTCGGCTGGGCCTGCCGTCGATGCGGCGGTCTGGCGGTCAACAGCGCCGTGTTGCGGAAGACCATTCCCGGACAATTGTACGGCCAGCTTTGGATGGGGACCTTCCCGGGCAGCGGCCAGCAACGCAACTGTCCCTCCTGCCACCAGCCCATGCGCGAAGTGGGCGCCCCGGCCGGGCCGGGCACGTTGTTGGTGGACGTCTGCAAACGGTGCCAGTTGTTTTGGTTCGACTGGGGCGAATTCGACGCCATGCCGCGCCGGCCCCGACCCCAACCCGCGCCGGATCCCGAGAAAAACCTGCCGCTGGAAGCCCGCCAGCAACTGGCCATCGCCAAGGTCAAGGCCATGGCCGAGGAGGCGGCGCGGGAACCGCTGGAATTGCACGCCACGGACTGGCGGATCCTGCCCGGACTGTTGGGATTGCCGGTCGAGGCGGACGC
>RFJD01000594.1 GCA_003695015.1 Verrucomicrobiota bacterium
AGGTTCGGCGGGTTCGGCCGCGGCGGTTGGCACGGCGGCCGGTTCGTCGGCGGGTCCGGCAAAGGGATTGTCCCGGGCAGGGGCGGGATCGTCCTTGACCTGCGGCTGGCTGAGATCGCGGACGGTGGGCTCGGGGAGCTGGAGGGATTGGGCGAGGTCCGCGGCGACGGGCGCCTCGACGGGTGTGGGCGGCGGTTCGGCGGGCTGGCGGCGTGCGCGTTTGGCTTCGAGGCGCCGTTTGAGTTTGGCGGCCTGGCGTTCGAGGCGGCGGGCCCGGCGGGCCAGGGCGCGTTCACTCTGCTGGCGGTTGGCCCACCATTCGCGGAGGCGGGCGAACAAGCCGCGCAGCCAGTCGCCGAGGTGGAAATTGGTCAGCCCATAGAGGGCGATGAGGTAAAGGGTGAAGTAGATGAGCCCGCCGCCGAGCCGGCCGAAATAGCCGATGAGGTAGCGGTTGAGGGTGAGGCCGAGCACACCGCCGGCGCTGGGGGCGTTGAGGTTGTAGCTGAGCTGTTCGAGCCAGCCGGCCCGGGTGTCGGGGACCTGCCGGACCAGTTGGTCCAAGGCGGCGGGGTCGGTCCACAGGTCCATGGCGCCGGAGCAGGCGACCATGAGGGCCAACGCCCAGGGCCAGCGGTGACGGAGGTAGCGGAGCGGGGCCAGAAACTGGGCCAGGCCAAACCCGAACAACAGCATGGGCAGCAGGTAGGCGCTGGCGCCGACGGCGAAGAAGAGGCCGTTGGCCACATGGGCGCCGAAGAGCCCGACCCAGTTGCGGGCGGGCTGGTTCGGCGGATTCATCACCGCCGGCAGATCGTGTTTGTCGAAGGAGAAAAGCGCGGCAAACAGCAACGCCGCCAGGCACAGCAACACCAATCCGAGGATGTCGCCGCCGCCCCGCCGGGAAGGTTCACCGCCCTGTCTCTTGCGAGCCATGCCATGATGCTAGGTGCGGGGCGGGCCCCGTTCAAACCCGAATCCGGTTCCGGCCGGAGACTTGCGCCCGCGGCGGCGATGATGGGAGCCTGAGGGTGCGGCGGGGAACACCGCGACGCGAAGACATGAAACCGGGTCTGCCCCATCGGATCTCGACTTTGCTGTACTGCTTCAACGAGCAGGACCAGGTGCTGCTCATGGAACGGGCCCAGGAGCCGAACCTGGGGTTGTGGAGCCCGCCCGGTGGCAAGCTGGAAACCGGGCGCGGCGAATCGCCCTACGCCTGCGCGTGCCGGGAGGCGGCCGAGGAACTGGGGTTATCCCTGGCCGCCGGGGATTTGCATCTGACCGGGCTCATCAGCGAGGAGGGCTACGAAGGCACGGCCCACTGGCTGATGTTCCTGTTCGAGGTGCGGCCGCGGTTGCAGCGGGTGCCCCCGCCGATTCGCGAGGGACGATTCGCCTTTGTGGACCGGGAGGCCGTGTCGGGACTGCCCCTGCCGCGGACCGATCGGGAGATGATCTGGCCGTTGTTCTGGCGGCACCGCGGCGGTTTTTTCGCGGCCCATTGCCGCTGCCGGCCGGACGCAACGGAAGAATGGCTGGTGGAGGAATCCCTCCCCGGCCTGCCGCCGACCAGCCATGCAGGAGCCGCCGGTCATTGACCTGTACAGCGACGACCGCTTCATGCAGGAGGCGTTGCGGTTGGCCCGAAAGGCCGCCGCGCAGGGGGAGGTGCCGGTGGGCGCGGTGGTGGTGCTCGAAGGGGAAATCATCGCCCGGGCCTGGAACCAAGTGGAACTGCTCCGGGACGCCACCGCGCACGCCGAGATGCTGGCCATCACCCAGGCCCAGGAAGCCATGGGGGACCGGCGGCTGAATCCCTGCACGCTCTACGTCACCAAGGAGCCGTGTGCCATGTGCGCCGGCGCCATGGTGCAGGCCCGGGTGGGCCGGGTGGTTTACGGCGTGCGCGATCCGAAAGCGGGCGCCGCCGGCGGGGCGCTGAACCTCCTGCAACACCCCGGGTTCAACCACCGGTGCGAGATCACCGGCGGAGTGCGGGAACAGGAGGCGCGGGATTTGCTCCAGGAATTCTTCAGCCGCCGGCGCTGAAACCGGGTCGGCCCACCCCGCAACGCTCCGGTCGAGAGCCGCCGCCGAGGGACGCTGGCCCTCAGCTCACGGCGATGATCGAGACCCGTTCGTTGAGCGTGTTGCGGCCGATGCCGTGCGCCTTGGGATCCAGCGTCGGCTCGCCGTCCACGAGGAACTGGTAGTGATGGTGCCCGTGATGCAGCGGGACCTGCAGCGTCCACGAACCGTCGGGTTGCCGCTCCATGGGGTGTGCCCCCGGTTGCCAATCGTTGAAATCCCCGATCAGGTAAACCTCCTTCGCCTTGGGGGCGAAGCAGTAAAAGTTGATCGGTTTGACCATTTTCTTGGCGGAGTACCGCCGCAACCCGACGTTCCAATTGTTGCTGCCGCTAGCCATGTTCCTTTCCAGTTTCCGAGTTCAAGGTCCTGTCCGGTTCGAGACCGGATGGCGATTCTTAAGCAGATCGCGTGCCATGCGCAAGCGACCTTGCGGTTGGCGCCCGGCTGTTGAGAGGGGCCGGGGAGGGAAGAAATTCCGCCCGGCTTGAACAAAAACGCCTTCCGGCGGCGCTAATACAGGTGAGCGCGGATGAATGACGCCGGCGACAACCGAGGCCACGGCGAGTGGGAGCTCTGGTTCCGGGAATGGGGACCGCGGCTGTTGCTGTTTGCCCGGCAGCATGCCAGCGATCCCGCCGAGGCCGAGGACTTGGTGCAGGAGGCCTTTGTCCGCCTGTGGCGGGAGGGCCGGCGGGACGGGAAGCCCGCGCCCGGCCGGTTGTTTCAACTGGTGCGGCTGGCGGCCATCGATGCGGCGCGTCGGCGGCGCCGGCGGTGGCGGCGGGAACAGGCGGTGGCCGCTCCGGCCGCCCACGGCCCATGCCCGGAACCGTGGTTCGAGCCGGATTGGGAACAGGGCGAGCGTGCCCGGCTGGCGGAGGAGGGCTTGCGCCGGTTGCCGGTGGCACAACGCGAGGTGCTGGTGCTGCGCATCTGGGGCGGGCTCACGTTCGAGGAAATCGGCAAAACGCTGGGCATTTCGCCTCACACCGCCGCCTCGCGTTATCGTTACGCCTTGCAGAAACTCCGCGAATTCTGGCCCATGGAGGTGTCCCCATGAAACCCGGCAACCCCCAGGAGCATCGGTCGGATCCTCTCGAAGCCTTCGAGGCCGAATTGGCCCGGCTGAAGCCGCGGCCCCCGAGCCCGTTCCTCTCCGAGCGACTGAGCCAGGCCATCGCCGCCGAGCAGCGGCGCCGGCGTTGGCGGGCGGGTCTGTGGGCCGGCGCGGCGGCCCTGCTGGTC
>RFJD01000137.1 GCA_003695015.1 Verrucomicrobiota bacterium
ACCCGGCGGCGCCTCGATGTTCGAGACGCCGTTCAAGTCCCCGACGATGTCGCCGGAAATGGACCGGAGCTGCCCGTAGCCGTAACCGCTGACGCGCAGTGAGCCGCCCCGCCACCAGCCGGTGGCCCGTTCGAGGTCGAGGTCCAAACCCAGCAATGCCAGCGCGGCCACGGTCGCGTCCCGGCGCATCCCGCCGGTGACGTTGCCCAGCGCCTCGCTGACGTTTTCGAAGACCAACGACACACCGCGGTCCTCGAGCCGTCGCCGCCAACCGCCCCAATCCCCGGTGGCGTTGGCCGCGAAATAGGTTTCGCCGGCAGGTGCGTGCGCGGCGTCCGCCGGGGTGTGCCTTTCGGACGCGGGGTCGGACGGCGGTTCATGGGCCGGGAGCCAGACGGCCAGCATCAAGGCGGACGCCGAGACGAAACGAGGCCCCATTCGTGCCCTTGCTCGCAGGAACATGGAGGGTTCGACGCGTTTCTGCTTCAGCCGCCCAGCGACGCGGGGTCGCTCACATCGCCTTTGTTGAACTCGACGTAAGCCTCGGTGAGGTCGGCGGCATGGATCACCGCCGAACCGCGGCCCTGGTGGAGGTGGATGTGGAGGTCGAACTCGGGCCGGTCCACCTCGGCGCACAGGCGTTGGAACGAAATCCGCGTGGGCCGGCCTTGGCGCAGGGAAAAGACGATCCGGGAGCTTCCGGGCGCCGAATAGCCGATGTCCACCGTTTGGGGATCAATGGTGGCGGCGCTGTAGCCGAGGGCATCGATGATCCGGCCCCAGTTCGGATCACCGCCATGCCAACTGGTCTTGACCAAGGCGCTGTTGGCCACGGCGCGGGCGGCGGCGTCGGCCTCGGCGTCGCTGCGGGCTCCCTCGACCCGCACGGTCACCACCCGGTGCACGCCTTCGCCGTCCCGGACGATCATCATGGCGAGTTCGTGGCAGACATGTTGCAGGGCCTTGGCGAAAGCCCGAACGGCGGGGGCGGCGCGGCGGCGGAGGGGCGGGTTGCCGGCGAGGCCGTTGGCCAGGCAGAGGACGGTGTCATTGGTGCTCATGTCGCCGTCCACGGTGATGCGGTTGAAACTCCGGGCGACGGCCTCTTCGAGGAGTTCCTGCAGGAGGGCCGGCTCGATGGCGGCGTCGGTGGTGACGAAGGCCAGCATGGTGGCGTGGAGGTGACCCCAACCGGAGGCGGGCCGGCGGCCGGTGGGACTCATACCCGGCTGGATCATGCCGGCGCCCTTGGCGATGCCGCCGATGCGGACGGTGTGCCGGCCGAGCGGCACCTCAAGGGCGATCTGTTTGGGGCGGGTGTCGCTGGTCATGATGGCCACGGCCGCGGCATCGGCGCCGGCGGGGTCGGCGGTGAGGGCCTTGGCGGCATCGGCAATGCCGCGTCGGACCCGGTCCATCGGCAGGCGCACGCCGATGCGGCCGGTCGAGCCCACCAGCACGAGGGATTCGTCCAGCCCAAGCCGGCGGGCCGTGACGGCCGCCATGGTGCGGGCGTCCCGGAGCCCTTCGGGCCCGGTGCAGGCGTTGGCGTTGCCGGAGTTGACCACGATGGCTTGGGCGCGGCCGGAGGGGATGCGTTCGAGGCAGACCTGGACGGGCGCGGCGCGAACCTGGTTGGTGGTGAACATGCCGGCGGCGGCGGCCGGTTGGTCCGACACGATCAGGGCCAGGTCGGGCTTGGCGCCCTTGTCCGACCCCTTGCCGGTGCCGAGCCGTTTGATGTCGCAAAAGACGCCGGCCGCGCGGAAGCCGCGCGGGGCCACGATGGATCCGGGTATGGCTCTCCAGGAGTCACTCATGTTCGGGGAAAGGACGTTCGGGTGGGGGCTGTGTTCCAAGCGCGGGGCCGGGCGCCGGCCCGCTCGACGGTTCAAAGCCCCGGGGCATAGAGGAAGTAGGGGCGTCCCGGTTCGATCGGTCCGGGAAGGGAGCCCAGCTCGATCCGGACGGTTCGGGTCCGCGCCTCGCCCAGCAGGTCCAGGAAGCCGCCGAACCGGCGGGGCGGTTCGTAGGTCACGACGTTGGCGGTGTCGATCCCGGCCAGTTGCCGGGCCCGGGCCAGGGCGGTGTCGAAGTCGCCCAGTTCATCGATGAAGCCCAGATCGTAGGCTTCCTGGCCGGTGAGGATGCGGCCGTCGGCGTACTCCTCCCAGTTGTCGGCCAAGGGACGGCCGGAATCGCCGTTGGCCCTGGCGGCCTTGGTGCGACCTTGTTGAATGACTTCCTTGAAGCGCTTGAAGGCGTCGTCCACCAACGCCTGCAGCATCCGGGCCTCTTCCGGCGGGATTTCCTCGGGAGCGCGGCTGCCGCTGAGCATGTTCTTGAAGCGGCCGCTCTTGAAGACCACCGGCCGCACGCCCACCTTGTCCAGCAAGCCCCGGTAGTTGTAGCTGCTGACGATGACCCCGATGGACCCGGTCAGGGTCAGGCTGTTGGCGACGATCCACCGGCAGGGGGCGGCGACGTAGTACCCCCCGCTGGCCGCCACGCCGCCCAGCACCGCCACCACGGGTTTGCCGGTGCGGTCTTGGAAATCGCTGATGGCGCGGCTGATGTCGTCGGCCGCCAGCACTTCGCCACCCGGCGAATCGATCCGGAGCAGCACCGCCCGCACGTCCTCGTCGCGCGCGGCGCGTTCGAGTTGCCAGCGAAGCAGGGTCACCGGGCCGATGTCGCCCGCCGGCACGTAGCTGCCCCAGATGAGCCCCTGCAGGTCCACCAAGGCGACCTTGGGAGCGTCGCTCCGGCCCAGCACCACCCGTTCCTTGAGGGCGTCGGCCGGATGATGCTCGCCGTCCAACGGCAGGCCGGTGTCCATCCAGAAGAACCAGTCGCCGGCCGTGCTGATGACCAGCAACACGAGCAGGATCAAGGCCAGGTACTTCCAGCCGCGGCCGGTGCGGATGACCGGCGGCTGGGCGTACACGATGGGTGGCGGCGGCAAAGGCGGCGGTTTGGCCGCTCCCTGTCCGTCGGGCGGGGACGGTTGAGGGCCTGTGGCGTCCGTCATGAGGCCAGCGTAAGAAGGGCGGCCGTTTCGGGTGAAGTCCGAACTGCCCCGCCGTCCGGCCTGTCCATTGGCCCGGCCGGGCCACGGCGGGGGCGGGGGCGGCTTCCGGGAACGGGATCCCGTTTCCCTGGCACGGGGTCTCCGGATACGCCGGCCTGTCAGGCAGGCCGCGGCCCGGCCGGTTGTTCGGCTTCCACCACCTGCATCATGGCCCGGAGATAACCCAGCGCGTAGGCCATGCCGGCATGCCAGGGGGCGGCGCAGGTCACTTGGGGGGCGTGATCCGGGATGACGACCCCGTCGAAACCGTGCCGGTGCAGGATGCGCAGGATCCGGAGGACGTCCACGTCGCCCTCGTCGATGAAGGTTTCGCGATAGTGGGGGACCTTGCCGCGGACGTTGCGGAGGTGGACGTAGGCGATGCGGCCGGCGCGGGCGGCGGTTTCGGTGGCCTCGTACACGTCGCCCCCGGTCATCTCCGCGAGGGTCCCGACGCAGAACTCGTAGGCGTTGCGCGGGCTGGGGTGGAGGTTGTAGAGCCGATCGTAGAGGTGGGGCTGGTAAACGAGCCGGGGTTGGCCGCGCACCGTCGGCAGGGGGGGATCGTCCGGATGGGCGGCGAGGGTGACGCCGGCTTCCTCGGCCACCGGCAGGAGGGCGTCGAGGAAGTCCTTCACGCGCTGCCAGAGTTGTTCCGGCGTGGCGGGGGGTGTTTCGCCCGGCGGGGCGTCCGGGTCGTAGATCATGTTCCAGACCATGCCCCGGGGCATGGGGCGGTCGAAGGGGCCGTCCATGCCGACGGCCTCGGCGCCGCCGCGGGCGAAGGGGCCTTTGATGCG
>RFJD01000138.1 GCA_003695015.1 Verrucomicrobiota bacterium
AACCAGTAATTGAACAAACCTGTCCATCCTGCCAGCCGGGATGTTTAACCACAACCAAGCACCCGCATGACGCGTCCGGCTGAGCTGGCGTCCATTAAACGGGAGTCTTGGGCGGCGGGCAAGCTTTTTGTGGCGTGGTATGAAGCGCTTGGCCAGCCAACGAGGGGTCGGTCGTGGGAGGGTCGGACGAAGGGCCGGCGACTGGGTGCGCCGGCTGCACGCGGTTCCGGCGGGCGGATGACGGGATCGGGGGCGAGAGCAAGGACCCGCACGATGCTGGGGCACAGCGGCTTAGGACGGCCGTGTTGCCTGTCTCGCAGAAGCCGTGGAGCAGGCAGGATGCCTGCACCAGTGTGCCCGGCCCGTGCTGGCTCTATCGGGGTGAAAGTTCCCGACGGGGCCGATGACGGCAGCCGTAGCCGAACGGCCAGGGCGGAACCGCAAGGGACCGTCTGATAGGGCCGGAGGCAAACTCTCGACCGTAGGAACACGAACAGGCAGTGAGGCAGGGTGAGGCAGGCGAGCAGGCTGGTACACGCGAGGCCCCACGGTCATCAAACCGAGCCCTGTGGAACCTGATGCGACGAGAGGAAAGAGTCCGCACTGACCCGGGGAGATCCGGTCCTCGAAAAGGGGGGCGGAAGTCAGCAGAGGTCATGGTGGCGAGCAAATCTGGTGAAAGCCGGATGGGCGAAGGACCGAAGAACGAAAGAACGAAGCTCGATGAGAAGCTGGAACCACGACCCGAAGAGTCCTCCCAACCAGTTGGGCGCGACAACTGCGGTCACGCCCCGGACGGCAAGACGTCCCCTACCAGGCCGTTGAAAAAGGAGTGTTTTGGCGGCTGGCGGGTCAGGACTCCAGCCGGAGCGGGTGGCCGGCGCCGGCGTAGCGCTCGGGATGGCAGGTCAGCACGAGGATCTGCACGTCCCGGGCCAGTTGGGTCAGGAAATCCAGGACGCGGACCTGGCGGACCGGGTCGGTGTTGACCAGCACGTCGTCCAGGATCAGGAGCTGCCGGTCGGTTTCGCTCAGGTGGCGCGCCACTGCGGCCCGCAACGCCAGGAGGAGTTGTTCCCGGGCGCCCTGCGAAAGCCAGCCAAACGGACAGGCGGTCGCGCGGTCGCGTCCCACCCCCTCGAGGCGGAGGTCTTGGTCGAGAAACACGCGGCGGCCGGGTTCGCCGGTCAGTTCGGCGAAAATGGCGGAGAGTTCGTCCTCGAGCGGCCGGAGCATGGTTTCGACTTGGCGCCGGCTGCGAAGCTGGATGAGGCTGGCCAGCAGCCGGGCGGCCCGGGCGCGGGCGAGGAGGCGGCGTTGCCGGTCTTCGAGGTCGGCGAGGGTTTCCTCGAGCTCGACGATCCGGCTGTGGAGGCCGGCGGCGGCTTCCTGGCCGAGGGCGCCTTCGAGCCGCTGGCGTTCGTCCCGGAGTTGCTGCCAGCGGGCGGCGGCTCCGGCGGCGGCGCGGACGGCCCGGTGGTGGCGCTCGGGAAGGAGGTCGGCCTCGGGCGGGAGCTTCGAGCGGGCGACGTTCAGACGGGCCTCGGCTTGAACGAAGGCCTCGCGGGCGGCGCGGAGGGCGGCATCGAGGCCGTCGGGGTGTTTGGCTTCGAGTTCGCGGAGCCGGGTCTGCTGGTGCTCGTGGGCGGCTTGGAGGCGGGCGGTTTCCTGTTCGTGGGCGGCGAGTTGGTCGCGGAGGGAAGCCACTTCCTGTTGCGCGGCGGCAAGGTCGGATTCGGCCTGTTCGGCCAGCCGACGGGCGGCGGTTTCCTGGGTGCGGGCGTTTTCCAAGGCGGCCTCGATGGCCGGCAGCGGCAGGCTCTCCTCGTCCGGAGCGATGGGATCGAGTTCCTGCGCGAGGCGTTCGGCGGCGGCTTCGGCCTGGCCGAGGGCGGCGCGAAGGGCGTCTTCGTCGGTGAACTCCTCGAGCCACTCGCCGAGCTGGCGTTGGAGGGCGTCGAGTTCCTGATCGAGGAGGCCGGCTTGTTCGCGGACTTGGGCGGCCTGGGCGGCGGAGGCCACGCCCAGTTCCTCCCGCAGGCCGGCCAGTTCGTGCCGGCGTTCGTCCAACCGGGCGGCCAGTTGCTCGGCCTCGCGGGCGCCGGAACGGATTTCCAACGCGCCCCAGGACGGCAGGGTGAGTTTGAGCCGGCTGCGCGCATGCAGGACACTGCCGGGTCCGATCTCCTCGGTGCGGGGGCCGGTCTCGTCCTCGACGTCGATCGTGCCGGGCTGGTCCGGGGTCAACCGCACCTCGAGTCCCGCGGCGCGCATCTGGGCTTCGAGGCCGGCGATCTCCCGTTCGAGGGCGTCCAAGCGCTCGACGTCGTCGGCGGTCAACTGTGGCAGGCGGGCGCGACGTTGGTGCAGGTCCCGTTTCCGGGCGGCCAACGACTCGATCCGCTCGACCAGGCGCCGCAAACGGGCCGTTTCCTGAAGGCGGCGCCGCCATTCGCGGAGGGTTTGCCAGCGGCGGACGCGCGTCTCGGCCTGGCGGGCCTGGGTTTGGTGGAAGGCGCGTTCCTCCTCGGCCCGGGCAAGCTGCCGGCGGGCGGCTTCAAGGCGTTGGCGGGTTTGTTCGAGGCGCTGCCGGTGGTCCTTGAGCGCCTCGTCGAGGCGGGCGATTTCGGCGCGGCAGGCCTCGAGACGCCGGCGATCGGCCTCGATCTCCTGAAGGGCGGCGTTGGCCTGCTCGAACTGGTGGCGGGCGGTCTCGATTCGTTCGCGCTGGACTTCGAGTTCGTGGAGGGCCTGCTGGAGGCGTTCGGCCTCGGCCTGGTGCTGGTCGCGTTCCCGGGCGGCTTGGTCCAACTCGAGGGCCAGTTGGCGATGGCGGGCTTCGACCGACTCGATCCGGGCCAGCCGGTCCTGCAATTCCTGGAGGCGGGCGCGCAGTTCCCCGATGCGGGTTTCGAGGGCGTGGGCCTCGCCGCCGGTCCGCAGGCGGCCGGTTCGGGTGAACGTCCCGGCGGCGAGCGCTTCAAGCCCGGCGCGGACGCGGTCCACCGTGGGATCCAACTCGACCCGCGCGAGCCGGCGGCGGATGGCCTCGCCGGCGGCGTCCTGCCAATCCGGCCAAAGAACGGGCTCGCCCTGCCGGGCCCAGAGGTAGCGGACCAGGCCCCAATGCTCCGGTTTGCTGGCGCCGCGACCCGGCGCGCCGGCGCCGAGCATCTCGAGCACCCGCCGATGGGCGGCGTCTTCCTCGGCCAACAACCGCCAGACGCCGTCTTCCTCGGCTTCGAGCCGGCAGGCCGCCCGGGCGCCGAAGCGTTTGAAGAGGCGATGGCGGCGGCCCTGGTGGACGAATTGGACCGTGACCTCGGGGTCCAGGTCCGTCCCCACCGGCTGGAGGGCGCGCATTTCCTCGCCGCGAGTGCCGGGCTTGTCGAAAAGGCAACGGATGGCCGCCCGGACGACGGTGGTTTTGCCCTGTTCGTTCGGCGAGGCCAGGACGTTGAGACCCGGATCGAGCGGACCGACCTCGACGGCATCGCGGAAACGGCCCACATGCCGGAGGTGGATGGTCTCGAGGATCATGACCGCTCCTCCTGTTCGAGTTGTTGGCTCAAGAGGGCGAGGGCGGTTTCAAAGAAACCGTCGTCCAGCCCGGCCAAGTCCAGGTTTTCCTCCGCCAAAAGGGCGTGCAGGTCGGCTGCCGGCAACGGTTCGATCCCCCCCGCCGCAGGACCCGGTTCGCCGGTGGCCAGCGCGCGCAACCGCGCCAGATCCGCCGCCACCCCGGCCAACACCGGGCTCCGTTCCTCGAGCAAGCGCCAGTCCGCCGCCGACCACTCGGCGTGCGTTTCGTCCACGATCTCCCACGCCACGAACGGCGCCAGCGCTTCCTCGGCCGCCTCGAGCCAACCGGCCTTGGCGCCGGGGCCGATCGGGCCGGTCAGCCGCAACCGCAGCACGGTTTTTCCGGCCTCCTCCAACAGCCCCCGCAAAGGGCGTTGAAGGGCGGCCGGCGGATCGAGGTTCTCCGGCCCGCCGACCTCGACGGCCACCGTCTCCCAACGCAGCCCGGCCAGTTCGAGTTGCTCGACCTTCGGCGGCGCGCCCGGCGCGGTCAGCTCGACCAGTGCCCCATACCGGCCGTCGGCGTGGTCGAACGCGTCCGGCTCCGGCGTCCCCGGCATCACCAGCCGTCCCCCGTCATGCACCTGCCACCGATGCCAATGCCCCACCGCCAGGTAGTCCAGGCCGGCACGCGAAGCCGCCTCGGGATGGATCGGATGATCGTTGGGCTGGTGGAGGCCCTCGATGGCCAGCGAGCCGTGCGTGATGCCGATGCGGA
>RFJD01000139.1 GCA_003695015.1 Verrucomicrobiota bacterium
TCGCTGTGCCGCGCCCGGGGCGGCGGTGTTCGTGGCGGACCTGTTTCGGCCGCCGAGCGAGGAGGCGGCCCGGGCGTTGGTGGAGCTCCATGCGGTGGGCGAACCGGACGTGTTGCGCCGGGATTTCTTCAACTCGCTGCGGGCGGCATTCAGCCCGGAGGAGGTGCGCCGGCAACTCGAGGCCGCCGGCTTGGACACCCTGCGGGTCGAGGTCATTAGCGACCGGCATCTGGTGGTTTGGGGGCGCGCGACCTGAGCGCGCGCGACCGCGGGGCGCACCTCCAAGGGGATCCTTCCGTGGCAACGGTCCCGGCTGATCAATCGTCGCGGGCGGCCCGGAGCGGCGCGGCCTCCGGTGTCTCCCGGGTGCGGGCCTCCGCCAGGAGGCTCTTGACCCGGCGGACGGCCGTCTCGGCGGTGAGCCCGTATTTCTCGCGCAGTTCGCGGACACTGCTGGCGTGCTCGATGAACTGGTCGGGCCAGCCGATGCGGACCAGCGGCCGGTGCAGCCCGATTTCGGAGAAGAACTCGGCCACGGCCGACCCGTAACCGCCGGCCAGGACATGGTCCTCGAAGGTCACGACCACGTCGGCGGCGCGGCCGAAGAACTCGTGGGTCGCGCGGTCGAGCGGCTTGACGAAGCGGGGGTTGATGACGGCGGGGTCGCAACCCTCGGCAGCCAGCAGGTCGGCGGCTTCCTCCGCCATCCGGCACAGCGGCCCGAGGCCGAAGAGGGCGACCTTGGGGGCCTTGTTGCCGGCGAAATTGCGCACGATTTCGGCCCGGCCGATCTCGAGGAGGGCCGGTTCGGGCTTGATGGGGACGCCCTCGGCCGCCCCGCGGGGATAACGGATGCAGCAGGCGTGCGGCTGGCGGGTGGCGGTGAACATCATGTCCACCAGCTCGTCCTCGTGACGGGGCGCCATGAGGATGAGGTTGGGCACGCAGCGGAGGTAGGCGATGTCGAACAACCCGTGGTGGGTGGGGCCGTCGTTGGCCGACAACCCGGCGCGGTCCATGCAGAAAATCACCGGCAGATCCTGCAGGGCCACGTCGTGCACGATGCAGTCGTAGGCCCGCTGGAGGAAGGTCGAGTAGATGGCGCACACGGGCCGGAACCCCATGGTGGCCATGCCGGCGGCGAAGATCACCGCGTGTTCCTCGGCAATGCCGACGTCGTAGTAGCGATCGGGCATGGCTTTCTCGAGGGCTTTCAGGCCGGTGCCCGAAGGCATGGCGGCGGTGATGCCCACCAGGGTGCTGTCGCGCCGGCAGAGCCGGACCATGGCTTCGCCGAAAACCTTCTGGTAGGTCGGCGGGGTGCCGGGCTTGGGCGGCGGGCTGTCGCCGGTTTCGATGATGTAGGGGCCGGTGCCGTGGAACTTCTCGGGGTGCTTGAGCGCGGCCTCGTAGCCCTTGCCCTTCTGGGTGATGACGTGGAGGACGACCGGTTCCTCGCACTTCTTGGCGAATTCGAGGGCCGGGATGAGGGCCTCGAGGTCGTGGCCGTCGATCGGGCCCAGGTACCGCAGGCCGAGTTCCTCGAAAATGAGGCTGCTGCCGAAGCCGCCGCGGCCGTCGGCCTCCTCGGTCTTGGGAGTGGGTTCGAGCGAAACGCCCGCCACCGCGCCTTTCAGGGCCTCCTCGGCCTTGCGGCCGAGCTTGAGGGCGACCTCGCCGGCGGGCATGCGGCGGATCCACTTCTGGAGGTCCTTTTCGAAGCGGGCGTAACGGGGGTTGGTGATGAGCTTGTTCAGGTAACGGGCGATGGCGCCGACGTTCTTGGCGATGCTCCACTCGTTGTCGTTGAGGATGCCGATGAAGCGCCGGGTGGTGGGGGCGATGTTGTTCAAGCCCTCGTAGGAGATGCCGTTGGTGAGGGCGGCGTCGCCGAAGATGCAGACGACGTGCTCGTCGCTGCCGCGCTTGTCGCGGGCGGCGCACATGCCCAAGGCGGCGGAGATGGCGGTGCCCGCGTGGCCGGCCCCGTAGGCGTCGTGTTCGCTCTCACTCCGGAGGGCGAAGCCGCTCAGGCCGCCGGTCTGACGGATGGTGGAGAAACGATTCTTGCGGCCGGTGAGCAGCTTGTGGACGTAGCACTGGTGGCTGACGTCCCAGACGAACTTGTCCTTGGGCGTCTCGAAGACCCGGTGGAGGGCGATGGTCAGCTCGACGACGCCGAGGTTCGGTCCGAGATGCCCGCCGGAGCGGGACAGGGTGTGGATGAGTTCGTGGCGGATCTCCTCGGCCAGTTGTTTGCACTGTTCGAGGGTCAGCTTTTTGACGTGGTCGGGATGATCCACCATGTCGAGGTACCGGCTCATGGGGTCCGCGGTGACGGGGTCGGTGGTTTCAGGCATCGGCTTCGGGGGAGGTTTCCGTTTCGACCGGACGGGTGGTCAGCGAGCCGTCCGCGCGACGTTCCAGTTGTTGGAGGCGCAGCTCGGCGGCGGCGAGGCGGGCCTGGCAGAGCTCGACCAAACGGCGGCCCTCCTCGTAGCGCTCGAGCAGGGTTTCCAAGGGCAGGTCGCCCTCTTCCATCGCGTCGACGATGGCTTCGAGACGCTCGAGGGCCTCGCCGAAGCTCGGTTCGGCGGGCTCGGCGTTGGCGTCGGCTTGTCGGGATGAACGGTTGGCTTTGGCCATGCGTTGCGTCGAACAGATTAAGGCGCGAAAGGCGGGGAGTCCACCGCTTCCGGCGCCGGGGCGACCGTCGGGGCCGGCGCGTTCACGATTGGCGGGTGTGAGCGCCGAGGAATTCGAGGTAGCAGGCCAGCCGCTGGCGCAGTTCGGTCCGGGGGACGATCGCGTCGATCAGACCGTGTTCCTGCAGGAATTCCGCGGTTTGAAAGCCCGGGGGCAGCGTGGCCTGGGTGGTGTCCTTGATGACCCGCGGCCCGGCGAAGCCGATCATGGCGCCGGGCTCGGCGATGATCAGGTCGCCCAAGCTGGCGTAGCTGGCCATGACGCCCGCGGTGGTGGGGTTGGTGAGGACGCTGATGAACGGCAGCCGGGCGCGGGCGTGGTAGGCGAGGGCGGCGCTGGTCTTGGCCATCTGCATGAGGCTGAACATGCCCTCGTACATCCGGGCCCCGCCGCTGCTGGAGACGATGATCAACGGCAGCCGTTCGGCGGTGGCCCGCTCAATGGTGCGGGTGATTTTCTCGCCGACGACCGAGCCCATCGAGCCGCCGAGGAACCCGAAATCCATGACCGCCAGCTCGACGGGGCGGCCGCAGATGCGGGCCCGCCCGGTGACCACGGCGTCCTTGCGGCCGGTGGCCTGCCGGTATTTCTGGAGCCGGTCCACGTAGGTGGCCACGCCGGTGAACTTCAGCACGTCCACGCTTTCCATGCCGGCGTCGCGCTCCTCGAAGGTGCCCGGGTCGGCCAGGGAGGCGATCCGGGCCACCGGGTCCATGGTGAAGTGATGCTGGCAGGAGGAGCAGACGCGGAGGTTGGCCGCCAGGTCGCGGTCGTGGAGCATCGCGCCGCACTGCGGACACTTGGTCCAGAGTCCCTCGGGGATCTCCCGGCGGCGGGAACCGGGCTGGAGCTTCGGTTTCCGCAGGGGGCCGGCTTCGGCGCCCGGCAGAGTCTGGCTGGGCGGCACCGCCACCGGCGGGAGCTTCTTCTTTCTGAAAGGGCTGTCGCTCATGGCCATGGTCGTTGGCGGCGTTTCCCGGGCGGGAGCGGCCGCCGTGTCGTCGTTGTCTTCAAAGCCCGCGCGCCACGGTCCAAACCCCGATTTCCCCCGCTCCGGCCCGCCGCAGCGCCGCCGCACAGGCGCTGGTGGTGGCGCCGGTCGTGAGCACGTCGTCCACCAGCACGATCCGTTGCCCGTTCAAGCGCACTCCGTTTCGCGGCTCGAACGCGCCCCGCATGTTCTTCTGCCGGGCGTCACGGTCAAGCGCCGTTTGCGTGCGGGTCGGCCGCACGCGGCGCACCCAACCGGTTTGCACGGGCACGCCGGCGGCCCGACCGAGCCACCGGGCCAGCCGTTCGGCTTGGTTGAAACCGCGCTCCCGGAGCTTCAGCGGGTGGAGCGGCACGGGCACGATGGCGTCGAACCCGCCGTCCCGCACCGCGGCGGCCGCCTGGCTCACCAGCAGTCCGGCCAGGAACGGCTCGAACCACACCGCCTGCCGGTACTTGTAGCGGTGGATGACCTCCAGCACCAGCGGTCCGGCCACGGCGGCCGCCCGGGCCCAGGCGAATTCCAGCCGCAGGTCGGCGCAATTGCTGCAGCGAAACGGCCCGTCGATCCCGCCTTCGTAGGGCAGCCCGCACCGTTCGCAGAACGGCGGCCGGACGTAGCGCACGCCGCCCGGACCGGTCCGGCACCGGGTGCCGACGAAGCCCTCGGCCCGCCCGGCCCGTTCCCTCCGGCACAACTGGCAGACCGGCGGGTAGAGCAGGTTCCACCCGGCCTCAACCCACGCCTGCAGAAGCGTCCGCATCGATCTGTTCCCGCTGTTGGCGAGGTATCAGCCAGACCAATGCCGCCGCCGTCAGCGCCAGCATCGGCAGGCTCCAGCGCCATTCGGCCAGCCAGCCGGCCCGGCCGTTCAGTTCCGTCAGACCGTCGGCCAGTTTGCGCCCGAGAACCCAGCCCGCATGCAGCCCCGCCGGCCACCACAGGCCGCCGCTCCGTTCCCGCGCCCAGACCAACACCGCGCCAACCGCCGCCAGGAGAACGGCCTCCGGCAGAGCGGCGGTGGAAAGCATGCCCGCGACCGATCGCCCGAGGACCTCGAACCCGCTCGTCCAACCGACTTCGCCCGCTTGCGGCGTGCGCGCGAAGTAGTGGCTCGTCACGTAGAGCACGGTGGTGAACGTCCCGCTCAGCCACGGCCCGCGCTCCTGCCGGAGCGAGCCGTACAGGACGCCCCGGAACAACGTCTCCTCCAGCGCGGCCACCGCGGCCCCGCTGGCCATGGCGGCGAGCACGGCCGTCACCACCCGTCCGAATCCGGCCGGCTCGAGGCGTCGCCATCCCATGGCCAGCGAAAGGGCGACCAACGCCAGCATCCCGGCGGCGCCGAGACCCAGCCCCGCCAAGCCATGCGCCCGACCGGTGGCCGGGTGGCTCCAACCCAGACCGGCCGTCCGCCCCAACCGGAGGCGCCGTCCCAGCAACGGCAACCCGGCCAGCCCGGCGATCAGCAGGCAACGGCTGACATAGCGACGGAACGGGTGGGCCGCCAGCCAGGCCGCCGCCGGCCAGTGAACGGCGATGGCCTGGGCGCCGGCATACACCCATGGAGCGGTCAAGGCCCCGGTCGCCAGCACCAGTCCCAGATACACACACCATGCCCTCAACGGACCCACGAGCCCGGGAGGTTGCCAGAGACCCGGGCGGCAGACCAGAGCGGGCCGGGGGCGGCGGACCGGAGCGGGCTTTACAGCCGGGGCGTTCCGCCGTTTCATCCCGGCCATGCAAAGCCGTCGTTGGTTTTGGGTGGCTGCCTTGGGAATGGCCGCCGCCGCCGTCATGGAGGCCGCCCCGTTGCCCCGCGTGGCGTTGGAGCCGGTGTGGCCGAAGCTGGTTTTGCAACGTCCGCTCTGGCTGGAGGAACTGCCGGACGATTCCGGCCGGTTCCTGATCGTCGAGCAGGACGGCCATGTGTGGCTGGTCGAGGAGGGCGACGACGGCAGCGGGGCGGAATTGTTCATGGACATCTCGGACCGACGGCCCTTCGAGAAAAACGAGGAAGGGCTGCTGGGGTTCGCCTGCCATCCGCGTTGGAAGGAAAACGGCCTGTTCTACGTGTACTACACCCAGCAGAACCCCAAGCGGAGTGTCATCAGCGAAATCCGGACCACCCGGGAGGGGCCGTTGCGGGCGGACCTGGCCACCGAGCGGGTGATCCTCGAGATTCCCCAGCCCTACTGGAACCACAACGGCGGGCAGCTCAGTTTCGGCCCCGACGGCTACCTCTACATCACGACCGGTGACGGCGGCGCGGCCAACGACCCGCACAACAACGCGCAAAACACCGCCAGTCTCCTGGGCAAGATCCTGCGCATCGACGTCAACGGCCGGTCCGGCAAGCTCCAGTACGCCATCCCGCCCGACAACCCCTTCGTGAACGAGGGGTACGGGGTGCGCAAGGAGATTTGGGCCTACGGCCTGCGCAACGTCTGGCGCATGAGCTGGGACCGCGAAACCGGCGAGCTCTGGGCGGGCGACGTGGGCCAGAACAAGTGGGAGTACGTCCACATCATCCGCAAGGGCGGCAACCACGGCTGGTGCGTGCGCGAGGGGTTCCATCACTTCAAACCCGGTCCCGAGGGCGCGCGCTACGTCGAGCCGATCATCGAATACCCGCACACGCCGCAACTGGCGGGCGAATGCGAGTTCCCGGGCCATCCGCCGGGGACCAGCATCACCGGCGGCTACGTTTACCGCGGCACCGAGCAACGCGCCTTGCGCGGGATTTACCTCTACGCGGACTTCACGCTGGGCACGATCTTCGGCCTGCGCCGCCAGGACGGCCGGGTGGTCCAGTACGGCGCCCTGCTGGAACAGCCGAAGAACATTGCCAGCTTCGGCCAGGACAGTTACGGCGAGCTGTACGTGTTGGTGTTCGACGGGCCGGTGATGCACGTCGTGCAGGCGAAGTGACGCCGCCGTCCGGGCGGCCGTTCGATCCCGCGGGCGGGCTTCGGGACAACCGCGACGGCGGGGCGTTTATTCCGCCTGGTCCGTCTTCTGGTACACCCGCACGTAATCCACCACGTAACGCTGGGGGAAGATCGAGTCGTCCACCCCTTTCTGGCCGCCCCAGGCGCCGCCGATGGCGAGGTTCAGGATCAGGTACTGCGGCGCGTCGAACGGCCAGGAATCCACGCCCGTTCCGTCGTTTTCGAGGGTGAAGAACTTCCGGTCGTCCACGAAGAACTCGAGCCGTTGGGGCGACCATTCGAGGGCATAGACGTGGAAGGCGGTCTCGGCGTCGGGCACCCGGATGGTGGCGCCGCGGCCGTTGCCGCGGACGTGGTTGTAACCACGGGTGTGGACGTTGGCGTGGACGATGCCGGGTTGGTGGCCGACGTATTCGAGGATGTCGATCTCGCCACAGGCGGGCCAGCCGACCTCGCGGATGTTGGTCCCCAAGGTCCAAAAAGCCGGCCAGGTGCCGCGGCCGGAGGGAAGCTTGGCGCGGGCCTCGATCCGGCCATAGGTCCAAGCCGCCTTGCCGCGGGTGGTCAGGCTCGCGGAGGTGTATTCGGCGAACCGGCGGCGCTGTTGCCAGCGGCGTTCCGGCGCGTCCGGGCGGTAACGCGGATTCGGGAACCGTTCCTTGCGCGCCTCGATGATCAGGAACCCGCCCTCGACCCGCGCATTCTCCCGGCGGCCGACGGTGTAGTACTGCAGTTCGCGATTGCGGATGAATCCCTCTTCGTAGCTCCACCTGGCCGGATCGGGCAGGCCGTCGCGGTCGAATTCATCGGCCCAAACCAGCTTCCATTCGCCGGCCATGAGGTGGGCGCCGGCCAGACCGAGCCCGAGTCCCAGGACGAGCCAGCCGGCCCGAATGCCGAATCCTCGGTGACGCAGGCGGAGGGGCGAACAGGCATGGCAGTGTGGTGACGTTTGCATGGCCGGGAGTATGGAGGGGTGCCCGACCGGTGACAATGCCGGCGGCCGCCCGGCGGACTTGTCGGCCCCCGCGCCCCGGCCCTACCTTCGGCCCATGTTCAAACCGACGGACCTGTTGGATCTGAGCCAGACGGAGCATGCGGCGCTGTTCGAGGGGTGTGAGTACGTGTGGGACGCGCTGAAGCGGCTGAAGGACTACCTGCGCGAGCACCTGAAGCCGGCCCTGCACAACCGCTGCGACGGCGTGGCTTGGATCGGCAAGGACGTCTTCATCGGCGAGGGCACCGAGGTCGAGGACGGCGCCATGATCCAGGGCCCGGCCATCATCGGCCGCAACTGTCGCATCCGCCACAACGCCTACATCCGCCAGAACGTGATCGTCGGCGACGA
>RFJD01000595.1 GCA_003695015.1 Verrucomicrobiota bacterium
CCCGAGGGCTACCAGGGCGTGATCGCCGGCCACGAACCCTGCGGTCAGATCATCAAGACCGGTCCGGGTTGCCGGCGCTTCAAGGAGGGCGATCGCGTCATCGTCTATCACATCTCCGGCTGCGGCGTCTGCAACGATTGCCGCCGGGGTTACATGATCTCCTGCACCAGCGAGAAATACCGGCGGGCCTACGGCTGGCAACGGGACGGCGGCATGGCCGAATACCTGCTGGCCGAGGAAAAAGACCTGGTGCTGTTGCCGGACGAGCTGAGTTACGCCGACGGCGCCCAAGTGGCCTGCGGCTTCGGCACGGTCTATGAAGGCCTGCAGAAAATCGGCATTTGCGGCGACCACGACGTGTTGATCACCGGTCTCGGTCCGGTGGGCCTGGCGACCGGCATGCTCTGCCGCGCCATGGGCGCCCGCCGCATCATCGGTATCGACGTGGTGCAGGAGAGGATGGACCTGGCCAAGAAACTGGGCCTCTGCGACGAGGTCTTGGCGGCCGGGCCGGACAATGTGTCCCAAGTGCGGGACCTGACCGGCGGTCACGGCGTCGAGCGCGCCGTCGATTGTTCCGCCAATCCCGCCGCCCGCGCCACCGCCATCCGCGCCACGCGCAAGTGGGGCCGGATCGTCTTCCTCGGCGAGGGCAACACCGTCGAGTTCAATCCCTCGCCCGACATGATCCACGACCAGAAGACGCTCTACGGCTCGTGGGTGACCTCGATCTGGTTGATGGAGGAACTGGTCGAGCGCTTGGTGCGCTGGAACCTCCATCCGGCCCGACTCATCACCCACCGCTTCCCGCTGGAGAAGGTCGGGGATGCCTATGCGCTGATGGCCTCCGGCAAATGCGGCAAGGTGGCCGTCTGTTTCGACGAGGAACTCCAAGCCTGACCCGCCCCATGCTCAAAGGCATTCATCCCTGCATCAGCCCCGAGCTGCTCAAGGTCCTCGCCGAAATGGGTCACGGCGATGAAATCATCCTCGCCGACGCCCATTTCCCGGGCCACACGATGAACCGGCGGGTGATTCGCGCCGACGGCTTGCGGATTCCGACCCTGTTGGACGGCATCCTGCCGCTGTTCGAGTTGGACAGCTACGCGGACCCGCTGGTGATGATGGCGGCGGTCGAGGGCGACCAACTGGACCCTGCCGTCGAGGCGAGTTACATGGAAGTGATCCGCCGCCATGTGCCGGACGCGAAGCCGCCGGTGCGGATCGATCGTTTCGCTTTTTACGACCGCGCCAAGGAGGCCTTTGCGGTGGTGATGACCGGCGAGACCGCCAAGTACGGCAACATCCTGTTGAAGAAGGGCGTCACGCCGGTGAGCTGAACTTCCCGCGGATGACGAAACCGGCCCCGGCCCGCGAAGGCCGGGGTTTTTTCTTTGCCCTCGCCGGCGGATCAGGGCCGGCGGGCTTTCACCCGATAGAACCGCGTGGTTTCAGCAGCGGTCTGGACCGCATAACGGACGGTCGAAGGCGCCTCCGCCGGCGGGAACTCCCGAAGCGCGGTCCACCGGCCGGTCGCCAACCGCTGCCGGGTTTCCAGCGTGTAGGCAATGCCGGGCTGGGTGTCGAATTCGAGAAGCCACAGCGTCGGTCCGGCCGGCGTCAGCCGGAGGCGCAGCCGGCTGGCCGGGTCGTGCGGGTCGGTGCCGGCTTCGTATTCCTCCCGATTGGTCCGCCCGTCGCCGTCGGGATCGGCCGTGGCGTCGGCCGGATCGCCCGGATCCAGGCCATGCGCCCGCTCCCAGGCATCCGGCAGGCCGTCGTGGTCGGCATCGTCGCCGCCCAGGCGCCGCCCCGGCGTGGGCGGCGCGGCGACCCAGCCGGCCGGTCCGGGAAGCCCGGGCGCGGCGCTTTGCCGTTGGAGGGAAAAACCGCCGCCATCGGCGGCCGCGGGCCAGAGGGCGTCGTCGTCATAGGTCACCGACCAGACCGGTTGTCCGGAAGGCGTGGCCAACGTGATCGTTTCCCCGCCGTTGTCCAGGCCGCCTTCATAGATCCCCAAGATGGGGGCGTTCGGGAAGGACGCGGCGAAGGCCGTCGTGTTGCGCACCAGCACGCCATGCTCGTCCGGTCCGAGCACGCTGCCCTGCGGAAAGGTGAAGCGGATGCCCTGGACGAACTGCAGGCCGGCCAGGTCGAGCGGTTCGTCCGCGGCATTGTACAGCTCGACGAATTCGGTGTCCTCGTCGGTCCGGCCGGAGGCGGCGGCCGGGTGATAGTGAATCTCGGTCAGCACCAGCCGGCTCAGGTCCCGCGGGGGATAAAAAGTGGCTTCGACCAGCGCGCTCCATTCGTCCCCGTTTTTCACCCGGGCGCGGACCAGGGTGGGGCCGGTGAGCGGAACCGGCTCCGTATATGCCCGGGCTTCGGAGGCCACCCCGCCGGTTCCGTAAACCCGCGGGTCCGGTCCGTTGAGGGTGTAATAGATCGTGCCGGTGCGATTGGTGTGGGTCAGGACGAGCCGGAAACCCTCCGGCACCGGCCCCCCGAACGGTTCGAAGTCCGGCGGGGCGGTTTCCGGGTAAAGGCCGACGGCGCGGAAGCGTTCGATGGTCAACGCCGCCTGGCCGGGGAACCAGTTGGTGTAGAGCTTGTGTAGTTCCGGTTCCCACCATTCATCGCGGGTGAAGGTTTCCCCGGTGCCGGGGTTGGGCGGGATGGGGAACTCGCGGGCGTCGCCCCAGCGGGCGGATTCGGCGACGATGGCTTCGCGGATTTGCGCGGCGCGTCGTTCCAACCGGGCGATCGCGTTCGAGGCGCTCAGGGCGCCGTCATGGAAAAGGTGCTTTTGCAGGCGGTCCGCGAACTCGCGGCGGAACTCGGGCCATTGCCGCAGTTGGGCGTAAATGCGCGCCGGGCTGTTGTCGTTGTTCACGCCGGAGCGGTTGCGGCGGTAAAGCTGGTCCAGAACGATCTCTTGGTCCCACACCATGAAGATCCACTTGGTGGCCGGCAGATCGGCCGAGGCGCGGCGGTGGGCCGCGTACCAGTTGTGGTGCGGCCAGTCCTCGGCCTCGGCGTAGATGTGGAGGATCATGTAATCGATGAGGTTGGGGACGTCCACCAGTTCGCGAATGGC
>RFJD01000596.1 GCA_003695015.1 Verrucomicrobiota bacterium
ACATCCGCCGCTTCGAGAGCTACATCCCCTTCTCGCCCTGAAGCCTCACCCCGGCGGTCCGCCGTCACGGCCGCCGGGAGGTTGAACCCCGATGAACTTGGGTCACGGCCGCCGTAACGCCGGCTTCCCCCGACTTACGGCGCGACCGTCCAACGGAACTTGATCTGGAAGAACCGGGCGCCCTCGGTGTGCGGAATGGCCTGCAACGGCAGAACCAGCACTTCGCGGCCGTCGCCTTGGTCCTCCCGCGTCACCTGGCCCCAATCCAGCACCGCCGTCGCCGCTTCCCATTCTCCGCCGCTGAAGGATGGCGTGGTCTGGACCTCCACCTGGACGCCGTTGATCGTGAACGTGCTTCCGGGCACGCCCTTGCCGCCGGCTGCCACCGGCACGCGCAGGGTCGGCCGGCCGTTTTCGACCGCGAAGGTGCTCCGAGGCGGAGGTTCGGCCACCGCCGGGTTGCTTCCTCGCGCCAGCTCGACCCAGTTCGGCTGATCGTCGCCGTCCGGATCGGCTTCAGCCGATCCCGCCGCGCCGTCCAGTCCATGGGCCGCAGCCCATGCCGCCAGCACGTCGGGCGTGTCGAACGTGGCCGGCTCACCCCGGATGATGGTGAAGCCGCGATTGTCCGAGAGGCTGTTGTAGGACCAGGTGGGCGGATGGGAATCAATGACGGTGTAGGTTCCCGGCTTGATCACGACCATCGGCCAGACCTCCCAATAAGCGTTTTGAACGCCGCCCTGGCCAACCCGACCGTTCGCCTGCCACGGGCCGTAAACCGTGCCGTCCTCATGCTGCAAGCCGATGGTGCCCGGCAACACGCCGCCGTTGAAGTAATGGTAGTCCTGCACGTACGTGATGCGCGTGGCCTCCGTGATGGTGAAAATGGTTGGCAGCGGCGGACCACTGGACACGCCCCAGATGTTGCCGTTGTCGAACACCACCGTCTCTCCCCCGTAAACGGCCAAAGTGAGCGCGCCGGAGGCCGTGCCTTCCGCGCCGGTCGCCTCGAGGGTCACGTTCCACACGCCCGCAGTCGCGGGAGTGCCCGTGATGCGGCCGGTCACGGGATCCAACGTCAACCCCTCCGGCAACCCGGTGGCGGCGAATTGGGTCGGCTGGTTGTCGGTGGTGATCTGGTAACTCAGGGGCTGGCCCACCGTGGCATTCAACACCGACGAGCTGGTGATGTGCGACACCGGCGGCGTGACGATCTGCGCAGCGGCGCTTTCGGTTCCGGCCGGGGCCTCCACCGGCGCCAACGCCAGTTCCACCTCGGTGTGGATGCTGTCCGTGACCGAGGACAACAGGTTGAGGGGGACTCCCAAGTCCGCCGTGGACACGGTCCGATAGCCAGTCAGCACTGCCCGAACCCAGTAATTGGTTCTGGGGGAGGTCGTGGACTGCCCGTATGCTTGGACCTCGGCTCGTTCGCCCTCAGGGATGGTTTCGACATTGTGCTGGCCCGTGTAGGCCGGGACCTCGAAGCCGAAACGTCCATCCGGACCGCTGGTGGCGCTTTGCCACGAGGCGCCCGGCACGCCCAGCGAAACCTCCGCCCCCGCCAACGGCTGACCGCTCACGGCATCGCGAACGACGCCTTGGATGAAGGCGTTTTTCGGCACCAACCGCACCAGCAGCGGCTGGGGCGAAACCTGGGAACGCCGGTAATGGAAATAGCGGCCCTCGAGGTCTTCCGCGTCAAAGGCATAGAAACGCCAGAACTCCAAATCCAATGGATTGTCATAAACCACGGTCACACGCCCCTCTGCGTCACTGATCGCCTTGGGCGTGAGATCCACCCGGCCGCTGGCCCCGCCATAGCACTCAATGCCGGGCACGGGAGCCCCGGTTCGGGCGTCCACGACCCGGGCACTCCACGAGAACGGCGCCGCCTGCGCCACAGAAAACAAAGCGCCCAGTGCGAGGCATGCCACGACCGGGCCACGAGGGAGTGGGGAAACACTCATGACGGCCGGACGGTCGGCTCCCCCGGTCGTTTGCGCAATAGCAAAATTAGCAATAAATCCGACCCGTCCTCCAACCCATTAGCCTCCATGGCTTCCACGCCCCTCCCGGCGGAAGCCGCCATTCCCGGGCTCAGGCCCCCGGCAGGGCGATCCGCCGGTCGCTGATCCACGGATGCAACTCCGCCTTGGTCCACGCCGTTTTCTCCCCGCGTTCCCAAGGATCGGGACCGATCCACGTCGAGCGCCGCCCCTCCAGGCGCAGCTCGTTCCGCTCGAGATCCACCGTCACCACCGCCCACAGCGGATCCCGCCACGCCACCACCGAGCGCAGGTGCGGATGAGTCCGGTGAACCTCGGGAGGGAAGGATTCGCGGCGCGCCGCGGGATTTTCGAGCCACCAGTAGGAGGCGCTGTTGATTTCGAAATACGGGATCCCGCCCACCTCGCGCATGAAGTCCAGATGTGCGTGGCCGGCGAACACCGCCACCACCGAGCCCGGCCTCCGCCGTTGGGCGGCTTCAAGAATGGCGCGGACTTCGGCGGCGTTTTCGAGACAGTCCCCGCGGTCGCCGTCGAATGGCTGGTGGATGAAGAGAACCGCCGGCCGGTCCGCCTCGGCCAGTTGCCGCCGCAACCACGCCTGTTGCGCAGGGCCGACGTAGCGCGCATAGCCGCCGACGCGGCCGCCCGGCTCGTTGCCATCGAGGACGATCCCCCGGATGGGGCCGGCGTCGAAGGTGTAATGCATCCCGGGCATGCCATAGACCTCGACGGTCTGTTCCCGGCGATAGCCGCCGTCCATGTCGTGGTTGCCCAACACGTGGTAACGCGGCCCGTCGAACCGCCGCCACGCCTCGAGGAACGGCCGGTTCCTCGGGTGCGGCTGGCAGAAGTCGCCCAATTGCAGAATGAAATCCACGCCGGCCTGGTGCATGGCCTCCACGAACGCGCTCACCCGCTCCACTCCATCGGGCATCACGTCTTGGTGGACGTCGGCGATGAGGCCGAACCGCACCGATCCCTTGCCTGCCGCGCCGCGCGCCGGCCCGGTCCATGCCGCCAACGCCGGCAGCCAGATCACCCGCTCAACAAAACGGCGTCGCGAGATTCTCCGTGGCGATTGCATGCCCCACTCTGGCCTGCCACCCACACGCCCGGCAAGGTTCCTCAGGATTGGCAGCCCGCCCCCGCCATCCGGGGCGGTCCCGGATCCGCGCCCATCCGATGCGCCGGAGCGAGGGCGTTATTCCTCGGACGGCACGATTTGGAGGTTGTCGAGGTAAACGCGGGTGGTCTGGCGGGCGTTGCTGATGAAGCCGACCCAGTCCAGCTCGCGGAAGGCTTTGCGGGCCGGCGGCAGACCTTGGAAGTCGATCGCCACGTCCTCGCCGGTGAGCTGGAAGGACCAACCCGCGGGCGCACGGTCGCCAAGGCCGCCCACGATCCGGCAATGGAGCCAGCGGTCCATGGGTAGCGGCCGGGGCGGCTGGCCGGGCAGTTCGAGGCGGCCTTGGCGGAAGACCACCATCGGGCCGGTCCGATAACCGCCGCCCTGATAGTCCCGCCACTCGACCACCAACCAGGCGTTCGTCTCGAGGCGGAGGTCGAACTCCATCCGGGTCTGCCCCTCCCGGTGATTGGGCCGGTAAACGAGGTGCGGATTGAAGGCGCGTTCGAGGCCGGGGGCGTCGCGGATTTCGAGCGAATGCCGTCCCGAAGCCGCGGTGGTGTCGGTGACGGCGATCGTGTCGCCACGGTTCTCGACGTGCACTTCGGCGGCGTCGGACGGCTGACCGGCGGGGGTTCCCTCGAAATCGTCGCGGATGGGCAGGGGTGGCGGCGGAGGCGGCAGTTGGAGTTCGGGCCAGGGATAGTCGCGGGCCAGGCGGCGCCAGGCGTCGGGACCGCGCACGCCGGCTTCGTCCGGATCGAACGGCTTGAACCCCAGCCCCAACGCCGGCGAATCGGGCCGAAGCCGGAAATCCCCCTGGCGCGCGTTCAGGAACATCGGATCGGCCACCAGTGAACCTTCGTCGTGGCCGGCGGCCTGCCACGCCTCGAAGCTCTGATCGCCGAACCGCACCGGCCCGCCGTGCATCGGCCAGTAGAGATTGCGCCGCATGCGGACGCGGACCCGGTCCCAGGGGCCGCGCGCCAGTTCGCCTTCGTCCCAGAGGAGGATGTTGTTCTCGAAGGTGAAGGAGAGGTGGTCCTCGACGCGGCTGACTTGGAGTTGTTGTTCCTTGGCGAAGGCGAGGATGTTGTTCCGGACGATGTTTTCGCGGCCGTAGTGCTGGTGGAAGCCGCCGGTCTTGGTGCGGTAAACGAGGTTGTTTTCGAAGAGGATGTGGCTGCTGCCCTCGTCGGTGTAGAGCCCCCAACCGCCGTA
>RFJD01000597.1 GCA_003695015.1 Verrucomicrobiota bacterium
AACGGCGGGTTCATGGCACCGCCGTATCCGTTCTTTTTCGACGTGCCCGGGTTTCCGGAGGTCGAAATGGTGGGGTTGGACGCCGCCGGGCAGGAGGCGAATCGCCGGGCCTTTCAGCGGCTGATCGATCTGGCCCACGAACGCGGCATCCGGGTGCCGCCGGCCGTCTGGGACCACATCTACCGCGGGGGCGTCCAGGGCGGGGGCATTGCCGGCGCCAACGAGCGGGTGGGCCGGCGGGTGCCGGGTTTGGTGGCGGGCGTGACTGCCGGGAATCTGCTGGCCTACACGAAGGCGGCGATCGCCCGGTTCCTGGAGGTGTTCCCGGACATCGACGGCCTCCAATTCCGGATGCACGGCGAATCCGGACTGCGCCGGGACGAGATGGCCGGCTTTTGGCACGAGGTTTTCCGGCTCATCCGCGAGCGGCGACCGGATCTGCGCCTCGACCTGCGGGCCAAGGGGCTGCCCGACGGCATCATCGCCGACGCCGTGCAGCAGGGGCTCCGCATCCGCGTGGCCACCAAGTACTGGATGGAGCAGATGGGCCTGCCGTTCCATCCCACGCACGTCAACCCGCCCAATCAGCATGATCGCCGCCACGGTTACGCGGACCTGCTGAAACATCCGCGCACTTTCGCGGTGCACTGGCGGCTGTGGAGCGGGGGCACCGCCCGGCTGTTGTTGTGGGCGGATCCGGAGTACGTGGCGCGGTTTGCCCGCAGTTGCCGACTCGGCGGCGGGAACAGTTGCGAGGTCAACGAGATGCTGGCCACTTGGATGCTGGGGGAACCGCACGAGGCCGCTCCGCGGCTGCCATGGGCCGAAACGTGGCCCGACGGGGAGGATCCCTTCGACCGTTACTGGCCGTTCTACGTGACTTGGGGGCGCTGGACCTACGATCCGAAGTGTCCCGCCACGGTGTTGGAGCGGGAATTCCGCCGGCGGTTTGGCGCGGCGGGACCGCACGTGATGGCCGGCCTGCGAGTGGCCAGCCGGATCCTGCCGCGGATCGTGGCGGCGGCTTATCCGTACCGTTTGTTCCCAACCACGCGGGGCTGGGCCGAGATGATGGCCATGGGCGACCTGGAACGTTATGCGCGGTTGGAATGCACGGACGTCGAGCAGTTCCAGAGCCCGGCTGAGGCAGCCCGGCTTCGGCTCGAAGGGCAATTCAGCGCGAAGCGGAGTCCCGAGGAAACGGCCGCCCGGTTGCGGGCGTGGGCCCGGGCCGCGCTCCGCGAAGCGGACTTGGCGGGCCGCCCCGGTGACGACCGCGAACTGGCCATGGCTTTGGCGGACCTGCGGATTCTGGCGCACCTGGCAGAGTTTCATGCCGCGCGACTGCCGGCGGCGGTGGCCTGGCAGCTTTTTCAGGCGAATGGGGATTTGGCCAGCTTGGACGAGGCGCTCGCGGGCGAGCGAGCGGCGCTGGCGGCCTGGGAGCGCATCGTCACGGCGGCGGGGGATCACTACAGCACGAATTTGGCGTTCGGCGTGCATCGGGTTGGGTTTCCCCGGCACTGGAAGGAGGAGCTTCGTACGTTGCGTGCCAGCGTGGAGCGCTTGGAGCGCCTGCGCCGCTCCGTGGAAGCAGCCGGCCCGAGTGACGGTCCCGCCTTCGCGCATGTGCCGGTGCGGCGGGTTTGGCCGTCGGCGCCGCTTGTGCTGAAGGCCACCACGCGCACCGGCGGGGGTGCGGTGAGGGCGTTCATCCGGGAAGGCGGCGCCGGCGGCAGGGCGTACGAGGTGCCACTGGCCCGGCTGGGCACGCGTTCGTGGCAGACCACGTTCCGGCCCGCGGCGGCGACACGCCGGATCGAGTACTGGTTGGAATGGAGTCGGCCGGACGGCGGGCGCGAACGGTCCCCGGCGGCGACGAACGGGACTTGGACGGTGGTGATCTCGGGCGATCGGGAGCCGCCGCGGGTGGCGATCGAGCCCCCGGGCCAAGCGGTGCCGGGGCGCGATTTACCGGTGGTCGTGACGGTGTCCGAACCCGGGGCGGTGGAGCGACTCCGCCTCCGGTACCGGCATCTGACGCAGTTCGAGGACTACCGGACGGCGGCTATGACGACCCTGGAGGGAGGGCGTCGTTGGCGGGGCGTGATTCCCGGCGGGTTCATCACCCCGGAGTGGGACGTGATGTTCTACATCGAGGCGGTGGATGCGACGGGCAACGGCCGGATGTGGCCGGACGCGGACCGGGAAATGCCCTACGTGGTGGCGCCTCTGGTGGAGAGGGTGGGGCGGCCTTGATCCGGCGTTTTGAGGATGTTTGTGCGGCGGGCTCGCGGGATGGGGATGGCCTTGGGGCGTCGGGTCGTGTAGTTTGCCGCTGTCGTGAAGGGGCGAACGAGCGGCTGAAGTCGGTTGCATGCCTGTTTTCGAGGTCCAGGAGACTGTTGGTGTGAACGCTGGTCCGGACCGGATCTTCCGCGCGATCCGGGATTTGGAGCAGTGGGCCGAATGGTCTCCATGGGCGATTCTTGACCCGGAGATCCGTGTCGAAGTGGACGGGAAGGGAGACGGCTTTCGATGGGCCGGTCCCTTGGCGGGCAGCGGCACGCTTCAGGTCCGATCGGCGGAGACCGGCAGACGGATCGAATTCGAGCTGCGGTTCGAGAAACCGTGGCGTTCCAAGGCCACGTCGGTTTTCGAACTGAACCCCCGGTCGGACCGGGTCGAGGTCGCTTGGCGGATGCAGGGGCGACTGCCGCTGTATCTTTTCTGGATGCGGGGCGCGGTGCGGGCTTGGGTGGGATTGGACTATCGGCGGGGGCTGGCGATGTTGAAGGACTGGGTCGAGCTGGGGCGTGTGCCTTCACGCCTGGAGTTCCCCGGGGCGCGGCCGTTCCAAGGCTGGCACTACGTTGGAGCGCGGGCTGAATGTGTCTTGGAGGAATTCGGCCAGGCGATGCGCCAGGCGATGGGCCGGATCGAGAGGTGGCTGCAGGAGGCGGATGCCGACCCCAACGGGCCGCCGTTCAGCCTTGTGCAC
>RFJD01000140.1 GCA_003695015.1 Verrucomicrobiota bacterium
ACGGCCATCAAGGTGATGACCGACGGCATCCTGCTGGCCGAGCTGCAGGGCGATCACTTGCTGAGCGAGTACGGGGTCATCGTGTTGGACGAAGCCCATGAACGCTCGCTGAACATCGACTTCTTGCTGGGCTATCTGCGGTTGTTGTTGCAGCGGCGGAACGATCTGAAGCTGGTCATCACCTCGGCCACGATCGACACGCGCCTGTTTGCCGAGGCCTTTGGCGGGGCGCCGGTGATCGAGGTGTCCGGGCGGCTGTATCCGGTCGAGGTGCAGTACCGACCGCCGGCGGAGGATCCCGAGGGCGGCGAGGAGAGCTACACCGAGGCAGCGGCCCGGGTGGTGGTCGAGCTGGCGGAGCGGGGCGGGGCGGGCGACGTGCTGGTGTTCATGCCGGGCGAACGCGACATCCGCGAGACCTGCGACTTGATCGAGGCGGAGACGGGCGACCGGCTCGAGGTGGTGCCGCTGTACGGCCGGCTCAGCAACGAGGAACAACAGCGCATCTTCCGGCCCGGACCCAAACGTCGCGTGGTGGTGGCGACCAACGTGGCCGAAACCTCCCTGACCGTGCCGCGGATCCGCTACGTGGTGGACACCGGCCTGGCGCGGATCAGCCGTTACCATCCCGGCACCCGGAGCCAGCGGTTGCCGATCGAGCCCATCGCCCGCAGCAACGCAGACCAACGCAAGGGCCGTTGCGGGCGTCTCTCCGGCGGCGTGTGCATCCGGCTTTATTCGGAGGAGGACTATCTGGCCCGCCGGCCCTTTGCCGAACCGGAGATTCAGCGTTGCAACCTTGCCGCAGTGGTGTTGCGGATGAAGGCATGGGGGTTGGGCGACATCGAGACGTTCCCCTTCCTCGAACCGCCGCCTCCGCGCGCCATCCAGGGGGCCTGCGCCCTTCTCCGGGAATTGGGTGCGCTGGACGAGGAGCAACGGCTCACGCCCCTCGGCCGGGAACTGGCCCGCTTGCCGGTCGATCCCGCCATCGGGCGGATGATCCTCGAAGCCCGGGCCGAGCGCTGTCTCCGGGAGGTGCTGGTCATTGCCGCCGGCCTGAGCATCCAGGATCCCCGCGAACGGCCGTTCGACCAACGCGACGCCGCCCGGGCCGCCCACCGGCGGTTCGACGATCCGCGATCGGATTTCCTCACGCTCCTGAACATCTGGAATGTGTACCACGACACGTGGGAGTCGCTAAAAACCCAGAGCCAGTTGCGCAAGTTCTGCCGCCAGCATTTTCTCTCGTTCCTCCGAATGCGCGAATGGGTGGACCTGCACGACCAACTGGAGCAGACCCTGCGCGAGTCGGACGGATTTGAACCGAACCGCGAGCCGGCCGACCCGGCCGCCATTCACCGGGCCCTGCTGACCGGGTTGTTCGGTCATGTGGCCCGGCGCGAGGAACGCAACGTGTACCGGACGGTGAGCGGGCGGCTGGTGCATGTCTTCCCGGGCTCGGCGTTGTTCGATCGCGGCGGCGGGGAGACCGCCGGGGAAGGGCGGCGCGAAAAGGTCGTTCAACCGGCATGGATCGTGGCCGGCGAGCTGGTCGAAACCAGCCGGCCGTTCGCCCGGACGCTGGCGGGCATCGACCCGAACTGGGTCATCGAGCTGGCGCCGCACCTGATCCGGCGCCGGCACGTGAACGTGCGTTTCGACCCGGAGCGCGGCCTGGTGCTTTCGGAGGAACAGATCTGGCTGGGGGCGCTGAAGCTCCAGGAACGCACGATCAACCACCACCGGGTCGCGCCGAAAGAAGCCGAGGAACTGTTCATCCGGGCGGGCTTGGTGGCCGAGGGGGTGCTGCCGCCGGAGGAAACGGAGGTCGATCCGGGAGAAGGCGCGTCGCGCCGGCGCGGTTGGACCGTGCCACCGGCGGTGCGGGAGGTTCTCGAACGGAACCGGCAGTTGCTGGCGAAGATCGAGTTGTGGCAGACGCGGCTGCCAGCCCGGGTGGCGCCGGACTTGGAGGAGGCGCTTTACCGGTTCTATGCCGGGCGGCTCGAGGGCGTGGCTTCGGTGCGGGCGTTGACCGGGTGGTTGCGGCGGCACGGCGGCGCGGCGGCGTTGTGCGCGAAACCGGCCGACCTGCTCGGCGACAAGGCGGCGGCGTTCGAGGCCGGGGCGTTCCCGGACGAGATCGCCTACGGAAAGGCGCGCTTGCCCGTGCGCTACGCCTATGCGCCGGGCGAGGAGACGGACGGCGTGACGGTGCGGCTGGAAGCGCCGCTGGTCGAGCTGGTGGATCCGGCGGCTCTCGAATGGGCGGTGCCGGCCCTGCGGGAGGAGCGGGTCCTGGCCCTGTTGCAGGCGCTGCCGAAGTCGCTGCGGCGGCCGTTGGTTCCGTTGCGGCGGACGGCGCGGGCGTTGGTCGAGGCGATTCCGGGAGACGCCCGGGACTTCCTCGAGCAGGCGCGGCGGGTGTTGCGCGAGCGCTGGGGGGTGTTCGTCACGCCGGAGCAATGGCGGGCGGAGCTGTTGCCGGCCCATCTGCGGCCGCGGTTCGAGGTCGTGGCGCAAAATGGCCGGACGCTGGCCGCCGGACGGGACTGGTCGGCGGTTCGCGAGCAGGTGCGGCGGAGCGCGGAGTCGGGCGCGGACGCCCTGTGGCGTCGGGCCTGCGAACAGTGGGAACGGGTCGATGTGGCCGGCTGGACCTTCGGCGATCTGCCGGAGCAGGTGGCGGTGGGCGAATGGGCCGGGTTGCCGGTGACGGCCTGGCCGGG
>RFJD01000141.1 GCA_003695015.1 Verrucomicrobiota bacterium
AAACCGGAACCTGCTACAGCGCCGGCTGTCACACGGCCGTCCACGGCTCGAACGTCAGCCCGAAACTGCGCTACTGAACCGACCCCCGCGTCGCGCCCCGTGAACAAGCCCGCCCCAACTCGGTTGACCCGCCTCCTTGGCTTGGCGGCCGGCGCGTGCTGGACCGCCGCGGGTCTGGCCGCCCCCGAACTGCCTCCACCCGCGGCCGGTCCGGTGGATTTCGAGCGCGACATCCGGCCCATTTTCGAAACCCACTGCCTCAAGTGCCACGGCCCGGAACGGGCGCGGTCGGGGTTCCGGCTGGACAGCCGGGAGCGCGCCTTGGGCGGCGGGGACAACAATGACCGCAACATCCTGCCGGGCGACAGCGCCGGCAGTCCGTTGATCCGGTACGTCGCCGGCCTCGATCCGGACATGCTCATGCCACCGCCCAGCCAGAACGATCGGCTCACGCCCGAGGAAATCGGCCGGCTCCGACGGTGGATCGACGACGGCGCCCCGTGGACAGCCGCCTCGCTCGGCCCGGCGCGCGCGGCCCGGTACGAGGTCGAGCCGGTCGTGGGGTGGATCGGCCTCAGCGGGGACGGCAGCCGTTTCCGCCAGCAACAGGCCCGTGAAACCGGCTGGTTCGGCGGCTTGCGACATTTCGAGGTGTTCCAACCCCTCGGGCCGGACGCCTCGTTGACCCTCGACGGCCACACCTTGGCCGGGCCGGAGGATCACCGCGTGCGGTTCGAGCTGCGTCAGACCGAGCTGGGCTTTGTGCGAGGCGGTTTCGAAACGACCCGGCGCTGGCAGGGGCGATGGGGCGGTTGGTACGCCCCCTTCGGCGAAACGGCCCCGCCGCTGAGCCGGGATCCCGTTTTGGACACCGGCCGGGCGTGGATCGAAGCCGGGCTCGAACGCGCCCACCTGCCGCGGATCGTCGCCGGTTACGAGCATCGGTTCCGCGACGGCGTGGCCAACACGTTGCAGTGGGGCCAATGGACGCCCGACCCGGCGGCGACGCCCAAAGCCGTTCGGCCCAACGACCGCACCCTTCGCGAGCGGACGCACCGGGTCACCCTCGACCTCAGCCACGAGGTGGCGGGCTACACGCTCGAAAACGCCTTCGAGGCCGAGTTCTTCCAGCTCGAGACCCGTCGCCGCAATGCCGGTTCCGGCGGTCCGGACGTGGTCGAGACCTACGCGCAAAAGGACACCCACACCCGCTTCAGCAATGCCTTCCGCGTCGAGAAACCTTGGCGCTCCTGGCTGTTCGCCTCGGCCGGTTTTCTCTACGCCCGCTTGGACGGTCAGGCCGCCTTCGGCCAGACCTTCGAGCTGCCCGGGCTGGGCTCGTTCGCCGGATTGCATTCCCGGCGGATCGCCCTCGACCAGGAAACCCACGCCGCCAACGCCAACCTCCGCCTCGGGCCGTGGCGGAAAACCGCCCTTTCGCTCGGCCTGCAAGCCGACCGCACCACGCAGGACGGCGTCGCGCTGCTGGGCGAACCGGGCTTCCCGGACGAAACCGCCCTGCGCCACGACACCGGCCTTGACCGGCTGGCCTTGGACGAACGGCTCGCCCTCCGCAGCGAGTTCCTCCCCGCCACCGTCCTGCACACCGAGGCGCGGCTCCGCCAGGAATGGCTTGATTACCCTGAAACCGGCCGCGTGGAGGACGGTTTCCCCGATCAACGCGACTTTCTCCGCGACACCGACGAACGCAGCGACCTTTGGGATGTCCATGCCGGGGCGACCGTTTCGCCTCGGGCCGGCTGGTCGTTCCAACCCTGGTACCGCCGGTTCGAGCGGGACCGCCGTTTCCGGCATGCCATCGACGAGGACGGCGCCCAACCGCCCTTCGCCGTCAGCGGCGCCGGTTACCCGGCTTTTCTGCGGCGGATCGAGCGGGAGGGCGACGAGGCGGGCGGCCGGGTCGTCACCCGTTGGAACCGCTGGCTGCGGACCAGCCTCCGGGTCGCTTGGAGTGAGGAACGGACCGCCAACGAAGTTCCGGACACCCTGGCGCCAGGGTTCCCGGGCCCGATCCTGTTGCCCGGCGGAACGCTGCTGGCGGGGCATTCCGAACAAACCAGCGTGGGCCTCGATCTCCGGCTCACGCCGTGGCGTCGCTGGCGGTTCGGGTTCAACGGCACGTGGCGCGATTCCACCCTGCGCACCCTCGTCACGCCCAACGGACCACTGGCGCCCTACGAAGGGGACGGACTGGACCTGCGCGGCGAAGTGGCCTGGCTGGTGGACGAAAAGACGGAGGTCCGGCTGGCCTATGGTTTCGGGACCGCCGATTACGCCGCGGCCAACCCGGCGGGCCTGCCGCTGGGCATCCGCTACGAGCAACATGCCGTCGAGGCCGGCCTCCGACACCGCCTCAGCGAGCGGGCGACCTGGTCGCTGGAATACGCCTTCTTCTCTTGGCGCGAGCCGAGCCTGGGTGGTCTGGGCGACTACCGCGCCCACGCGCTGCTGACGAGTCTCCGGCTCCGCCTGCGGTGAGCGCGGTGATTCAGGACGAGGTCCACGGGGCGCTCTCGGCTCCCACCAGCGTCCGCCGACTCAACCGCGGCCCCCAGCTTCGCCGAGACACCGGCGGACGGGCCGTCTCCGGCGGCGCCGAGGGGCGAATGGCGTTCCCCGCGAAAAGCCATTGCGCCCGCCGGGGTGGCCGACTAGCTTGCGGGCCGTTTGGACGGGGGGACGGCCGGAACGAACCCGCGGGTTGCCGCCGCTCGTCTCCCCCTTGGAATTGAGCGTGGAAAACGGACCTTCGGGAACCGCCGGTTCCCCTTTGGAATCATGAGACCATTTGCCGTCAACGAGATCACCGAAATGGTGACCGGCCTGCACCAGTTGGCCCGGAACCTCTGGTGGACCTGGGACCAGGACGCCCAAGACCTGTTCAGCCAGCTCTCGCCCCGAAGTTGGCGCAACCTCTACCACAATCCGGTGGCGGTGCTGCACGAGGTGTCCGAGTACGAACTCCGCGTCCGGCTCCACAACCGCCTGTTGGCGGACCAAGTACGCCGGGTGTTGCGGAAATGGCGGGCCTACATGAACGACCGGGACACCTGGGGGGCGAAACACGCGCCGGAATTGCTCGATCGGCCGGTGGCCTACTTCAGCGCGGAGTTCGGTTTTCATGAGACCCTGCCGATCTCGGCCGGCGGTCTCGGGGTGTTGGCGGGCGACCACATGAAGAGCGCCAGCGACCTGGGGCTCGGCATGGTGGGCCTCAGCCTCTTTTACCGCGAGGGCTATTTCATCCAGACCGTCAACGAGGAGAACTGGCAGGTCGAACACTATGCCCATCTCAACCCGCGAAACCTGCCGCTCGAACCGGTTCTGGACGGCAACGGCGAGCCGGTGGTCTGCTCGCTGGACATCGGCATGACCGAGGTGTTCTTCCGTGCCTGGCGGATCAACGTCGGTCGCGTCCCGGTCTATCTGCTGGACACCGACATCGAGCCGAACGAGCAACGGATGCGCGACCTGACCCTGCGGGTTTACGGGGGCGACAGCACCACCCGGATCATGCAGGAGATGCTGCTGGGGATCGGAGGGGTCCGGCTGTTGCGGGCGCTGGGCGTGCAGCCGTCGGTCTTCCACATGAACGAGGGCCATTCCGCCTTCCTCACCCTCGAGTTGGCGCGCGAAAAGTTTGCCGCCGGCATGCCGTGGGAACAGGCCCTCGAGGAAGGCCGCAAGGAATGCGTCTTCACCACCCACACACCGGTGCCGGCGGGGCATGACCGGTTCAACAAGGACCTGGTCGGGTACGCCTTCTCACAGTACGTCCGCCAGTTGGGCACGGATGTGGAGGGGCTGATGCGGTTGGGCCGGGTCAAGCCGGAGGACCACAACGAGACGTTTTGCATGACCGTCCTGGCTCTGCGGCAGTCGCGCGCGGCCAACGCCGTGAGCGAACTCCACGGCCGGGTCAGCCGCGAGATGTGGCATTGCCTCTATCCGGACCGGCCGGTCGAGGAGGTTCCCATCGGCCACATCACCAACGGCGTCCACCTGCTGGGTTGGATGAAAGGCACGGTCCGGCGTTTCTGGCGGCGCGAGCTTTGCGGTCCGCTCAATCACAACGGGTCCGCCAACGGCGGCGAGGCCGACGCCACCAACGGTCCGTTGCTGGCAGACGCCAACGAAATCCTCCCCAGCGGTCTGGCGCGCTGGGAGGCCGAGTTGGTCAAACCCGAGTTCTGGCAACGCATCGAGGATCCCGAGTTCGTCAAGGACGAGGAGCTCTGGGCCCTGCGTTACCGCCTGCGCCGGGAGTTGATCGAGTTCACCCGCCGCCGTCTCCTCATCCAGGGCGAGCGCATCAGCCGCAAGGCGTTCATCGAATACGACCACCTGCTCAACGTGGACGCGCTGACCATCGGCTTCGCCCGCCGCTTCGCCACCTACAAGCGGGCCGCCCTCATCTTCGACCAGTTCGACAACATCGTCCGCTTGGTCAAGGACCGGAACCAGCCCGTGCAATTCATCTTCGCCGGCAAGGCCCATCCGCGGGACGACGAAGGCAAGCGCCTCATCCAGAAGATCATTCACCTGAGCAAATACAGCGATCTGCGCGGCCACCTGGTGTTCATCGAGGACTATGACATCCACGTCGCCCGGATGATGGTGTCCGGATGCGACGTCTGGCTGAACAACCCGCGCCGGCCGCTCGAGGCTTCCGGCACCAGCGGCATGAAGTGCGGCCCCCACGGCTGCCTCAACCTCAGCATCCTCGACGGCTGGTGGCGGGAGGGCTACGACGGCACCAACGGCTTCGCCATCGGTGAGGATTCCCACCCGGACAACATCCAGGAACAGGACCGGATCGACAGCGCCAACCTCTACCGCGTGTTGAGCGAGCAGGTGATTCCGTTGTTCTACAACCGCGACGAGGCCGGCATCCCGCGCCAGTGGATCCGCATGATGCGCCGGGCCATGGCCACGCTGGTGCCGCGGTTCACCACCGACCGCATGGTGCGGGAATACGTCGAGCGGTATTATTTGCCGCGGTCTTGAGCCCGCCGGGCCGGACCGCCCAGCCACACGATGTCGGGCAAACGCAAAGGCCATTCCGTCCCGGGCGTTCCGCCGAACCACCCGTTTGCGGCATTCATCCGCCCCAAACCGGTCCGGCCGCCGGCGCCGTCGAAAAAGCGCGCCAAAGCCCCGGCCGGGAAAAAGGAAGCTGGCGCGAAGCCCGCAGCCGGCCCAACCGGGCGCGGCTTCGCCAAGGCGCGGACGCAGCAACCTCCGCGCCGCCGTCCGGGCCGCCCCGGCAAGCGCGGTCCGGCCCGCGACCCCGAGCGGACCCGACCGCCGGCGTCTTCGGAACGGGTGCGGCCTTCCGCTCGCCGCCCCGCGTTCCGGCGTCCGGCCCGGCCGGTTCGCCCGCCCGCCCGCCGAGCCCGGGCTGCCGCCAAACCGGCCCGCGTTGACCTGCGGTCGCTCGACTACGCCGAGCTCCACCAGATCCTCAGCGACATGGGCGAGCCGGCCTTCCGCACGGTGCAGTTGGCCATCTGGCTCTACAAACAGCGGGCCACCCGTTGGGACCAAATGACCAACGTGCCGCAGAACCTCCGCCGCCGGCTGGCCGGGCGGTTCACCCTGCACACCCTCGAACCGGTCACCATCCAAGGCAGCACCGACACCACCCGCAAGTTCCTCTGGCGGTTGCCGGACGGGGCGTTGATCGAAAGCGTGCTGTTGCCGGCCAACCCGGCGGCTTACGGCGAGGGCAGCGACCGCGTGACGCTTTGCGTCTCGACTCAGGTCGGCTGCGCCTATGGCTGCCGGTTTTGCGCCTCCGGCCTCAACGGCTGGAGACGGAACCTCGAACCCTTCGAGATCGTCGAACAGGTCTTGGCGGTCGAACGCTGGCATGCGGCCCAACACCCCGGCCTGCCCCCCGGCGCCCGCCTCATCGACAACCTGGTGATCATGGGCATGGGCGAACCCCTGGCCAACTACGACCGCCTCCTCAAAGCCCTCCGCATCCTCAACGCCCCCTGGGGCGGCGGCATCGGCGCCCGTCGCATCACCATCTCGACCTGTGGTCTGGCGCCCGAGATCCGCCGTCTGGCCGCGGAACCCGAGCAGTTCGGACTGGCGCTCTCCCTTCACGGCGCGACCGACGAGGTCCGCGAGCGGCTCATGCCCGTCAACCGCCGCTACCCGCTCGCCGAAGTCACGGCCGCCTGTCGCGAATACCTCGAAAGCCGTGGCCGCCTGATCACCCTCGAATACATCCTCATCAAGGACGTCAACGACGGGCTCGACCAGATCGAACCCCTTGCCCGGATCGCCCGCGACCTTCGGGCCAAGGTCAACCTCATCCCCTACAACCACGTGGACGGCCTCCCGTGGGAACGCCCTTCCGAGGAAGCGCAGGAGGCGTTTCTCGCAGCGCTCGAAGCGCGCGGCGTCCGCGTCACCCTGCGCCGGGAAAAAGGCCACGACATCGACGCCGCCTGCGGCCAATTGCGCCTCCGGACCGAGGCGGAACTGGCCGCCAAGCCCGGGACCGCCGAGGTCGCCGAAGCCGGCGGAACGGCCGCCACGCCGGCACCCGGACCGGCCCAGGTCCCCCCGGAAACGGAAGCTTCCGCTCCCCCGGAGCCGGCCGCCGAGGGAGACGAGTCGCCGCCTTCCCAGCCTCCGGCCGACCATGACTGAGCCCTCCCGGCAACCGGCCGAGCCCTCCGATGATCCCTGGGTGGCTGCCTTTCTGGCTCATCTGGCCTCGGAAGCCGGCACCTCCCCGCGGACGATTCGCAATTACGAACACGCGCTGAAGGATTTCCGCACCTGGTGGCGCGAGTCACGGGAGGCGGTGCCGGACTGGGCGCGGCTCGACCGCGACGACTTCCGTGCCTGGCTGCGACACCTCGCCCGGAGCGGACTGAAGCCGCCCACGATCCAGCTTCGGTTCAGCGCGCTCCGCACCTTCTACCGCTTCCTCCACCGGCGGGGACACGTGACCCGGATTCCGCCGCGCGACCTGCCCCTGCCCAAGGCCGGCAGGCGCCTGCCGCAATTCCTCACCGGCGATCAGATCGAGCTGTTGTTGGCCGCGCCCTTGCGGGAGTGGAAACGGTTGCACGAGGCCGGCGCACAACCGTTCGAACAGGTCCGCCTGTTGCGCGACGCGGCCATCCTCGAGACCCTTTACTCCTGCGGACTTCGCGTCAGCGAACTCTGCGGTTTGAAAGCCGGCGACATCGATTGGGGCGGACAACAGGTCCGCGTCCTCGGCAAGGGCCGCAAGGAACGCCTGGCCCCCATCGGCGCCCCCGCCTTGGAGGCCATCCGCCTCTACTGGAGCCGGCTCGATCCGCCGCCCGCCGCCGGCGAGCCCGCCTTTTTCGCCAACGAAAAGAGTCGGCGTGCGATGTATCCCCGACTCGTCCAGATGCGCCTGAAACGCCACCTCGCCGCCGCCGGCTTGGACCCGACGATAACCCCGCACAAGCTCCGCCACAGCTTTGCCACGCACCTGCTGGACGCCGGCGCCGACCTGCGGAGCGTCCAGGAACTTCTCGGCCACGCCCGCCTGGCCACCACCCAGGTCTATACGCACGTCACCACCGAGCGCCTCCGGCGCGCCTACGACCAGGCCCATCCGCGAGCCCGTTGAGCAACGCCCTCAGCCGGCCCGGCCCAAGGCGGAGCGGAGATCCTGGATCAACCCCTCGACTTCCGCGCTTCGCGTCAGCCCGGACAACCCGGCCCGGGTCGAGGTCCAGCGGAAGACAAAGGCGTCCAACTGCTGGCGGCAACGGCGCAACTCCTGCAGCAACATCTCCAAACGCTCCGTGGGGATCTGGCGCCGACTGGTGAGCACGGTGAACACCCGGAAATAGAAGGCGATCCCGGCCAGGTTGGAGCCGTGGCCGTTCAAGTGTTCAGGCGACGCGCCGGTGAGCTGGCAAAACCGCTCCAGATCTTCCCGGGCGGCGCTGTGTGCGCGCGGTGTGCCCGGAACTCGGGAACCGCCCGCCCCCGTGGCTTGGGAATTGCCCTGGCCTTGGAAGCGGCAATCCAAGCGGGCCGGGCTGCCTGCCGCTCCTTCGGGCGCCGTCTGGCCGTCGATCCGCAACAACCCCATGCGCGCGCGCACCAAGCCCAGCGCGTAGTTCTCGATCTCCGTCCTCAGACCTTCCAACCGGGACGGGGTGTGGACACCCACGCAGGCGGCGAGAGCCTCCGCCATCTGCCGGGCCTGCTGGCGCAGCGCCCCGGCAAAACGGCGACGGTCCTGGGCCGTGGGTCTGAGCGGTCGTCCGGTCACGGATGATAGAGCTTAGCCGGACCCGCCCGTGACGTGGAGCCTGCAGTTTGGAATGGCGGCTGGCATGGATTTGGCTGAAGCCCGCCAATGCCGCTTTGGCGGCCCTTCGCGACCGACGCGTTTTCAGTTTTTCCAATCCGGCGGGCCGTGCGGCGCCCGGTCCCTGCAGGGAGCCACCCCGGCGGGATTCAGCGTCGGTCGTGGGGCAGACGAACAGGGGTGACCGGATGACGCACCGGCCAGGAAGCCCGACGCGGATCGGGCTGGAGTCCCATGCGATCGAGCGG
>RFJD01000598.1 GCA_003695015.1 Verrucomicrobiota bacterium
AAAGAGGCCCAAGAAATCCTGAAGGACCGGAGGCGGGATCGCCTTTTCCCAAGACGGACTGGGCGTGTGTGGCTCAAGCGGGCCAAACTGCGGATCCCGAGCGGCGGCGCGAGGCCTTGGACCGGCTGCTGCAGGCCTATCGCAAACCCTTGGTGGAGCATGTGATCTGGCGTTTCCAGTGCCCGCGGGCGGATGCCGAGGACCGGGTTCAGGTCTTTCTGGAGGAACGCGTGTTTCAGGCCAACATCGTGGGCCAGGCCGATCAGAGTCGGGGCCGGTTTCGGGATTTCCTCCGGACCGCGTTGGACCGCCATGTGTTGAATTATTTTCGCTGGAAACAAGCCCAGCGCCGGGGTGGCAACGGCAAGCCGAAGCCCTTGGACGCGTGTGAGTTCGAGCTGTCGGCCAAGGGCATTCCGGGTGACAGCGACCCGTTGGATTGCGACTTGGAATGGGCCCGCGCGATATTCCGGGAGGCCGCGAGGCGCATGCGGCACGAATGCGTCCGCTCGGGCAACTTGGAAATGTGGGCGGTCTTCGAAGGGCGGATTCTACGGCCCCTTTTGGAGGCCAAGCCACCCGTGGATTACGCCGAGCTGGCGGACCAGTTGGGGATCAAGGACTTGCAGAGGGTCCGACTGCTTTTGAAGTCCGCCAAACGCAAGTTTGTGCGTATCCTCAAAGCCCTTCTGGAAGCTTTGCCCGCTGCTGATGAAGAGTGGCAGACCCTCAAGGACGTGCTGCCACAGGCCCTGCGAACCTGGCTGGAGGAGGACGACGAGCCCGAAGACGCCGAGGCGGAGAATGACGGGGCCGAAGACGACCACCCGGAGGATGACCGGCCCGAGGATGACGAGGATGAGGGAGGATGAGGAACCATCCATGAATCCGGGCTTGCGACACAACCCAGTCCAGTCCGCCAGCTGGCCGAGGGTGCCGGGGTACGAAGTGGTGCGGCTGGCCGGTGTCGGCGGCCTCGGCATGGTGTTCGAGGCGCGGCGGAAACTCACCGGGGAACGGGTGGCAATCAAGGTCCTGCGTCCGGAGCTTCGGGATTGCGACGAGGTCGCCAATCTGCTTGCCAGGGAGGCCGGCCGGGGGCGGCGCATGCGTCATCCGCATCTGCTGCCGGTACTGGACCATGGCGAGGATGACTGCGGCCCGTTTCTGGTGACGCCTTGGGCGGCCGGCGGCAGCCTCGAGGATTTGCTGCGAAGACAACAACCGCTGGGCAAGGCGACCATCCTGCGGCTGGCCATCCAAATCGCCGAGGCGTTGGCGTACGCGCACCGGCAGGGGGTGGTTCATGCCGACATCAAGCCGGGCAACATCCTGCTGGACGAGAACGGGAATGCGTTGGTGGCTGATCTGGGGCTTTCGCGATCGGTGAGCAACGACACGATGCTGGATCTGCCGGAAATGCGCCGGGCGGGCACCGAGCCGTATTTGTCCCCGGCAGTGGCCGCCGGGGAGGTGGAAGACACGCGGCGGGACATCTATGCGTTCGGCGCCCTGCTCTACACGATGCTGGCGGGCCGCCCGCCGTATGCCGGCATTCCGGCGGGATCGGTGCGGCAGGCGATTCTCCAAGGACCACCGGAACCGATTGCGGTTTTCAATCCCAAGGCCGATGCGGGGTTGGTCCGCGTGGCGGAAATGGCCATGGCCCGCGACCAGGCGGAGCGCTACGCCAGCATGAGACACGTGTTGGAGGATTTGCGCGCCGTGGCGGCCGGTGGTCGGCCGCCTCATGCGGGCAACCGGAGGCCGGGACCCTCGGCGCACCGCAAGCGGTTTGTCCGAAGCGCCTTGGCGACGGCAAGCACGCTCGTCCTGGCGGGGTTGCTGTGGTGGAGCAGACCTCCGAACGCCGCAATGTCGGGTCGTTCCGCCAACGAGCAGAGTCTCCAAGACCGGCGCGAACTGCTCTTTGCGGACACCTTTGGCAGTGCCGTACTGGACACCAACCTGTGGCAATGGGGCCATGCGGAGTACCAATCCCGACCCGGCCCGACCCGGGCGAATTATCAAGTCGCCTGTCAAAACGGATCCGCCCTCCTGACGGCCGAGGCCGAGTCACCGGCGGGTTTCTTCCTGTGGCAGACGGTCTGGCTGGACTCGGTGCCGGACCTGCGGCGGGAGGGCATTGTTTCGGTGGAACTGGTCTTCGACGCGGCGGCCACCAATTCCAACGTCGGGGTCCGCCTGACCGACGGAGCCGAACCGATGCGGGCCAAGGGAGGCACCCGGGATGTGACCCTCTGGCTCGGGCGCGGGTCGCCGATGCAGCCGGTGGAGGTGACGGGACTGCGGCTGCAACTGCTGATGGACGGCAAGTCCGGCCTGGTCCACGCCACTTGGGAGGAGAACGGGCACCGGCAATCCAAGCTGGTGGACGCCAGCCATCTGGCCCGCTGGCGGTTGCGTCCGTTCGCCATGGCCGTGTCCGCCGCGGAAATGAGACCGGATCATGCCTGGGTGCGCCTGCGCGAGGTGCGGGCATGGCGGGTCAGCCCGCCACCCCGGATGGCGGGTTGGATCAGGAACACTGCCTCGGGCGAGCCGGTCGCCGGCGTACCCCTCCGCAACCTCACGGCCTCCAGTGAAGCCGTTTCCGACTCCGCCGGCGCCTTCGTCCTGGATGCGATCCCGGGTCGCAACCGGCTGGGGCTCGGTGACCCGCGCTACGTCCTCGAGGACGGCGGGATTGCCACGGTTCGAGCCGCCGCCGGCCTGACTCGTTTTGACCTTGCCATCAGGAAGGTTCAACTGGAGCCGGGCGACGTGGTGGCCACGGTGACCGAACTGCCCGAGCCGGCCGAGCGATTCGCCCTGGCCGGGAACCGCGTGTATTTCTCGGTGGACCGGGCGGGGGAGATTCGCCTGCTGAGCTGGGACCTTGACGACCACCAGACCCGCGACCATGGACCGCTGGTCGCCGCCGGCGGTCTGGCGTGGAACGGAGGCTGCCTGCTGGGAGTGGGCAGCCACACGGCCGCCGCGTTGTTCGAACGGTCGCCGGACGGTACTTGGCGCAAGCGTTTCGACCTTCCCACCCCGTGGCCCGCGGCGCTGAGCGTGGACGACGAAACGATTTGGCTGCTGGAATTCAGCAACCTGTACGGCACCCGCTGCCGGGTTTGGGGGCTGGACAAGTCAACCGGCCAAGTGCGCCGCCAGTTTGCTGTCAGCGATCTGACGGTGACCTCACTGGCCGCCGGTCGCGGCCGGCTGTGGCTCGGCGGTGATTCCGGGAAGGTGTACGAAATCGACCCGGTTCGGGCCGGGGCCACCGGCCGAATGGAGGACGGACTGCGCGGAACGTTCCCGGGACTCTACCATCGGCTTGATTTCGCCAGCGGCCGGCTCCTGGCACTCAGCAAGGACCGCCGGAAGGTGTTCCGGTTGTACACCGAGGTTCGTAAATCCCAAGGCATGCCGCCGCTGGCAATCCCCGGCTCAGAAGCCCGATGACATGCGCGGAAACGCCGGCAGCCAATGCGCCCCGCCGCGCAGCGCCCTCAAGCACCCCACTTTTGTTGGAGTCATCCGGCGGCTTCGGCCACCTGCCAGCGACACCCGGCTTTTCTTCCCCCAATGGTCGGCGCTTGCTCCGAACGGGATATCGATGGCGAACGCCTCCTTGGGACCACCGTTTGCATTCGGGCCGATCGGAAGTACGTTGGGCGACCAACCGGAGCGGCAAGGCTCCGGCGCCATTTGCACATCGCCATGAAACTTCGATTGCTTCCCTCGTTCTGTCTGGCGGCCGCCCTGGCCGTTCCCCCGCTCACCCAAGCCGGCATCCTGGACTGGCTCGGCATCCGGAAGAAAGCCGCCGCCGCCAAGAGCGCTCTTTCGGAAAAAGACATCGTCGCCGGCCTGAAGGAAGCGCTCTCGCGCGGCGCCAAAACAGCCATCGATCAACTCGGCCGCAAAGGCGGTTTCCTCGAGCACGCAGACGTCCGCATCCCCATGCCGCCGGAACTGAAACGCATCGAGCAAACCCTGCGGATGGCCGGCCAGGATCAGATGGCGGACCAGTTCGTCGCCACCCTCAATGAAGCCGCCGAGAAGGCCGTTCCCAAGGCCGCCCGCATCCTGGCCGGGACCATCAAGCAGATGAGCCTGAGCGACGCCCGCCGGATCCTCGAAGGGGGCGACACGGCGGCCACGGACTATTTCCGGCAACACAGCTCCAACCAGCTCTACCAGGCGTTTCTGCCCATCGTGCGGGAGGCCACCGCCAAAACCGGCGTGACCGACGCCTACAAACGCCTCACCAGCGTGACGCAGTCCAAAACCCTCTCGCAACCGCTGGCGGGTCTGGGGCGATTGACCGGATGGTCGCCGCCGGAGGTGGACCTCGACGCCTATGTGACGCAGAAGGCGCTGGATGGCCTGTTCAAGCGCATCGCGGAACAGGAAAAGCTCTTCCGGCAAAACCCGGCCGCCCGGACGACGCGGTTGTTGCGGAAGGTGTTTGGGGCGTTGGATCGGTGAGGGGGGAGGTTGGAGGGTTGAAGAGTTGGAGGGTTGAAAGGGGGAGTTGGGGAGTGAGGGAGGCAAGCCTGGGGGGCGACGCTCGGAGCAAGTTTGCGCCCGGACGAAAAAAAGGACTGGCGCTGGAGCCGGCATGTGATATCATCCTGATATCGAGAGCGGCCTTCGGGCCGCCTCCCCAGCACAAGTACAACGAACTCCCAACATGAACTCACAAGACAACTTCACCCCCAGTCGCGAGCGAACCGTCTCCGTCCCCAACGG
>RFJD01000142.1 GCA_003695015.1 Verrucomicrobiota bacterium
CCTGACCTGCCACATGAGCCCGACCATCGGCGGCAACAGCTACCAGAAGGTGGGCCTGATCCACGCTTACGAGAACACCAAGGACAAGGGCCGTTACGAGGTCACCAAGGACGAGGCCGACCTCTACAAGTTCAAGGTGCCCAGCCTGCGGAACGTGGCCCTGACGGCGCCCTATTTCCACGACGGCGCCATGAAGACCCTCGAGGGGACCATCTGGAAGATGGGCTGGATGCAGTTGGGCCGCGAGCTCAAGGACGACGAGGTCCAGGCCATCGCCGCCTTCCTGCGGTCGCTCACCGACAAGGAGCGCGCCGCCAAGTAGGCTTTGCCGGACTCAGCGGCCGGCGGGTTTCCCGCCTGCCGGTCTCTTGTCAGCCCCCTGCGCCGATTCCGCGCGGGGGGCTTTTCGTTTCAGAGCACGGTGAGGGGCCGCCGGCCGCGATCCAACGTGCCGCGCGTCACGCCCAGTTGATGCCGCAGTTTCAACTCCCGCCAGAGCTGGCGTCCGGTGATCTCGCCGCGCAGGAGGGCTTGATAGCGGTCGATGGTCCGCCGCACGCGGTCGGCCGGCTCGTCCAAGAACTCGATCCGGAACCAGCGCACGCCCAGCTCCGCCAGCCGGGTCACGTATTCCGCGCCGGTTTGCGCCAGGGCGTTGAAGACGGTGTTGCGGCAGCCGGCGTCGGCCAGCACGGGATGCACCGCGCCGACACGGTCGCGGAGGCCGACCCGGTGTTTTTCGCAGGGCCGGCCGCAGTCCCGGTAGTCCTTGCCCGTGGAGAGGAACGCGCAGAAGACGCAGTGCTCCATGTGAAACATGGGCATGTGCTGGTGGATGACGACCTCGATGGCGGGGGCCGGGCCGGCTTGGAGGAGCGCCTCCAACTGGCGGTCGTTGAGGTCGTAGGAGGCGGTGACCCGTTCGAGGCCGAAGCGCTCGCGGAACCACTGGACCGCGAGATGGTTGGCGGCGTTGAGGGAAAAATCGCCGATCAGCGGCCGCCGCCCGGCCCAGCGGCGCAGGTGGTCCCAGTTGCGGGCCAGGATGCCGTCGGCGCCGGCTTTTTCGACCTGCGCCAACATCCAATCCTCGCCCGGCTTGGTGATCCGCGGCGGGGCGACGAAGACGCGCCGGCCGGGGTCGGCGCCGGCCCGTTCGCGGAACCGGGCCACGGCTGTCGGGAGGGCGCGGAGGTTTTCCCAGTCCAGGTAAACCAGCGGCGCCCCGGCTTCGAGGGCGGCATCGAGTTGGTCGGGTTGGCGGACCAAGACCGCGAGTTGCGGCGCAGGAAGAGGGGCGGGCCCGGGATCGGGATCCGGTTCGGCGGTCGTGGCGGGTGGGAGGGCCGGGGCGTCGTGCAGGGTCCAGCGCGGCGGCTCGCTTCGGAGGGCTTCCAGTCGGGCGGCGGCTTCGCGACGGAGGCGGTTCAACTCGCCCAAGGGCAGGATGACGGGGCCTTCGAGGCGGTTGTCGATCCGTTCGAGCCGGAAGGGCGTGTCGCCGAGCCGGCCGAGCTGCGCTTCGAGGACGGCGGTGTCCAACGGCCGGTTGTGCGCTTCGGCCAGTGGCATGGCGGATGCCACCTCGACCCGGCGGCCGGCTTCGTCCACGAGTTCGAGCCGGAGCGGTTGGCCGGCCCGGCCGGAGACCCGCGCGATCACCGGACGGCGAAAGCGGGGGCGTTCGGACGCGAAGCTCTGGCGCCACTGACGTTCCAGCTCCGGGTCGCTCGTCTTCCAGAAGCGGCAGCCCGGCCGGATGCGCTCGAGGCGCAGCCTTCCGTGGCCGAACGCCAGCCGGTGGGCGCCGTCGGGCAGCGGTTCGATGGCGTACACCCGGCCGCCCTCTTCGTGTTCGGTGTCGCCTTCGGGATGCTCGAACACCACGCCGTCGCCCGGCTTCAAGGGGCCTTCGAGCCGCACCCGGACACGGCCGCGTTCGACCGCAAGGACGCGGCCGAGCAGGACGCCGCGTTTCTTGCCGAACTCGGCGTGGACGAGGCGCTGGTTGTCGATGCCCTCGAGCCAACCGGTGTGGAGGCCGCGGGAGAAGGCCATCTCCAAGCCGTAGCGCCAAGGGGCGGCATCGAGTCGTTCGGGGAGGCGACCCCGGGCCCGTGCATCGGCCAGGTGGTCCAGCGCCTCCCGGTAAGCCCGGGTGACGTTGGCCACGTACTCCGGGGATTTGAGACGGCCCTCGATCTTGAGCGAGGCGATGCCCAGCCGGATCAGACGGGGCAGCAACTCCAAGCCCAGCAGGTCCTGCGGGCTGAGCAGATGGCGGCGGGCGCCGAGCGGAACCGTCCGGCCGTCGGCCACCAGCTCGTAGGGCAGGCGGCAGGCTTGGGCGCATTCGCCCCGGTTGGCGGAACGCCCGCCCAAGGATTCGCTGGTGAGGCACTGGCCGGAATAGGCCACACACAGGGCGCCGTGGACGAACAACTCCAACGGCAGGGCGGCCCCGGCGGGCAGTTCGCCCTGCAGCCGTTCGATGTCCGCCACCGAACATTCCCGGGCCAAGACGACCAGATGGCATCCCAGTTCGCGCGCCAGCTCGACGCCGGCCGCGCTGGTGATGGTCATCTGGGTGCTGGCATGGATGGGGAAATCGGGCGACAGACGCCGGATCAAACGGCAGATGCCGACGTCCTGCACGATGGCGGCGTCCACGCCGGCCTCGATGCATCGCCGCAGGAACCGTTCCGCCTCGGGCAGTTCTTCCTCAAAGACCAGTGTGTTGAAGGCCACGTAACCGCGCACCCCGCGGCCGTGGAGAAACCGCATCAGCCCGGGCAGATCCGCTTCGGTGAAGTTGTCCGCCCGCATGCGGGCGTTGAAGCGGTCCAGCCCGAAGTAGATCGCGTCGGCGCCGTTTTCCACCGCGGCCCGGGCGCAGGTCCAGTCGCCGGCGGGCGCGAGGAGTTCCGGCCAGAGCCGGGGCGTGGGGCCGTCGGCCGTGGGCGCGGAGGCGGGCGAGGGGACGGTGGGGGAGACCGGGCTCATGGGCGGACGGCGGCAGGCGGGCGTGCCTCAGCGCCGATGGGCCAATCCCACGGCTTCGCGAAGGTTGCGCAGACCGGCTTCACGCAGGTAGCGGCGCAGGCGGCGGACGATGCGCCGCGGGAGGCCCGGACCTTCGAAGACCAAGCCGGTGTAAAGCTGCACCAGACGGGCGCCGGCGGTGATTTTCTCCCACGCGTCACGGGCGGAGAAGATGCCGCCAACCCCGATGATCGGCAACCGGCCGTCGGTTTGCCGGTAGAGATGGGCGACGACCCGGGTGCTGCGCTCGCGGAGGGGACGTCCGCTCAGGCCGCCACTCTCGGCGTAAACGTCCATGGCGCGGATGCTCCGGGAGGCGGGCCGCTCGATAGTGGTGTTGGTGGCGACCAGGCCGGCGATGCGGCAGGGCCCGACCAGTTCCACGATTTCATCCAGCGCCTCGAACTCGAGATCCGGCGCCACCTTCACCAACAGCGGTTTGAGAAACCCAGGCGGTGCTTGGTGTTCGGCCGCCATGTCGGCGTTGGCGTGCTGGAGGGCGGTGAGGATGTCGCGCAAGGCCGCCTTGTCCTGCAGCCGGCGGAGGTTCGGCGTGTTGGGCGAACTGACGTTGACGACGAAAAAGTCCGCCAGCCCCCAGAGCCGACGCAGGGAAAAGACGTAGTCCTCGGCCGCCTCCTCCAACGGGGTGATCCGGGACTTGCCGAGGTTGACGCCGACGGGGTGGGGCGGCCAGAGACCGCGTTGACGCCAGGCTTCCAACGCCGCGGCGAAGGCCTCGGCGCCGGGGTTGTTGAACCCCATCCGGTTGATGATGGCCCCCTCGGGCGGCACCCGGAACACGCGCGGCTTCGGGTTGCCGGGCTGGGCGTGGCGGGTGACCGCCCCCAGCTCGCAATGGCCAAAGCCCATGGCCGCCCACGCCGGCAGGGCCTGGGCCGCCTTGTCCATGCCGGCCGCCAGCCCGACCGGGTTGGGAAAACGGAGCCCCAACGTTTCGATCGGCAGGGAGGGCGCGCCCCACGCCAGCCGCATGGCGCCCAGCAAGAACCGGCTGCGCGCACACCAGCCCAGCCATCGCAAGGTGCGTTCGTGAACCTCCTCCGGATCCTGCGTGAACAGGACCGGCCGGACCAGATGTCGGTAGAACCAGCTCATGCCGACGGCGCGTCGTCCTGCAACACGGTTTGCCGGAGCCACTCCAGCGCCTGCGAGGTGGTCAGTTGCTTGAACCCCGCCCGCCCGAAGGCGTTGATGCGTCGGCGGACCTCGATGCCGCGCGGTCCGGCCACGGCGATGTACACCGTGCCGACCGGTTTTTCCGGCGTGCCGCCCGAGGGTCCGGCGATGCCGGTGGTCGCCACCGCATAGTCCGCCCCCAGGCGCTCGCGAACTCCCATCGCCATTTCCCGCGCCACCGCCTCACTCACCGCTCCATGCGCGGCCAGGGACTCCTCGCGCACGCCCAGCAGGGTTTGCTTGGCGTCGTTGCTGTAGGCGACCACACCGCCGCGAAAGACGACCGACGCCCCGGGGATGTCCGTGATCCGCGTGGCCAGCAGGCCGCCGGTGCAGGATTCGGCCGTGGCGAGCGTGCAACCCCGCCGTGTCAACAGCCGCACCACCACCGCCTCGATCGTCTCCTCCTCCCGGCCGTAGAACGAATCGCCCAACGCCGCCATCACGGCGCTGGCCGCTTCGTCCACCAACCGCCGGGCGTCCCGGCCGCGCGCGCTCAAACGGACGTCCACTTCGCCCGGCCGCGCGCAATAACCGACCTCCAAGCCGCGATCGAGCCAGGGCGCCAGGATCGGTTCGACCCGCTCCTGCATGACCGATTCCGGAACGTCGATGCTCCGGAGCAACTGCTCGACGTACGGTTCCACCGGGGGCGCCTCGCGCTCCAGCCAGGGGAGGACCTGGTCGAGGAACATGGGCTGCAATTCGCGCGGCGGACCGGGCAACATCACCACCCAGGCGCCCACGCGCTCGGGGATGGGGATGATCAACCCGGGCGCCGTGCCGTGTTGGTTGGGCAGGACG
>RFJD01000143.1 GCA_003695015.1 Verrucomicrobiota bacterium
CCATCGCCGTCGGCATCCAAGCGCCGCATGAGGGCCGGGGGGCCGGCCGGGCCGCCCATGGCCGGCGGGAACCCGCCATCTCGCGGGGCGGGCGTTTCGGCCCCGCCCTTCGGGAGTTGCCGGGCGAGCACCTCCGCCGGCGTCAGGACGCTGTCGCCATTGAGGTCCAGCCGCGTGAACATCCGCGCGGGTCCGGTGAACTCCTCGGAGGTGATGCGCCGATCCCCGTCACGGTCCATGGGCGCCAGCCGGGCCCAATCGGTCTTCAAAGGGGCGGCGTCGTTTGCGGCTGCGGCGGACGCGTTCCAGCCCTTGAAACCGGCCCATGCCAGGCAGGCGGCGGCCGTCACGACCGCCCGACCGAGGCCGCGGGCGCAGGGGTGGAACCGCATCCGCAATCGGTGTCTTTGGACCAAGGACGGCATGAGCGGGGACGTGGGCGGGCGGCAGCCGCGGCGGGGGGGCGGGTCAGCGGAAGAACCCTTGGCGTTTCGGGGCCAGGCCCGGCGCCCAAAGGCGGATGTTCCGGACCATGCCGGTGTCGTCGAAGGAACCGAAGCCGATCCGCCCGTAGTCGAAGTGCTGGTCCTTGGCTTCCATGATCGGCTGCTCCATGTCGTCGAAGAAGACGCGGATCGCGCCGTCGGCCAGCGTGCGTTCGATGCGGATCCGGTGCCAGACGTTCTGCCCCCAGTCGATGCCCTTGGTGGTCCTGGTGGCGATGGCGACCCGCGGTTCGTCGTTGACCAGGAAGATGTTGTGGGCGTGGGGATCGGCCGCGGTGGCCAGGTGGACGTAGTAGAAGTTGGCCGGATCCTTGGCCGCGAAAAAGACGCACATGTCCCGGTGCCCGTATTCCCGGCCGGTTTGAAGCAGCTCGGCTTCGAGGACGAAGTCGCCGACCTCGACGCCGCGGATCAGGGCGATGTTGAAGGGCGAACGGACGCGCGGTCGGTAGCGGCTTTGCCGGAAAAGCTCCAACGCCGGACGGCCATCCTGCCGGCCGAGCCGCCAGGCTGCCGGATCGCTGAACTCGAAGTCGTCCAGCGCCGTGGCCGCCGTGAAATCCTGGGAGTACACCAGCCGGTAGCCTTCGGGAATCCGGGCCTGGCCGGAGAGGACTGTCGGGGTGGCCAAGGCAACGAGCAGCAGTGCAAACAGGCGTTTCATGGTCGCACCTCAACGTTGGGTTCCAACCCAAGCTTCATACTGCTGGGCGACCCGGGCGGCCTCGGTGTCGCCCGGATGCAGGTAAATCCGGTACCGCCAAGTCCGGCTTTCGCCGGGGGGGATGTGGTAGTCGCCCGTGCCCGCCGGTTTGCCCTCGAAGTAGTGAACGCCGAAGGGATTGGCGGCGAAAAGGCCGTAGTCCCGCACGTGCCACCAAGTGGGATGGCGCGGGTTCGACGGATGGTCGAACATGGCCACGCCGACGATCCGGCCCTCGACCGGGCCGTAGTAATCGACCCATTTGGCGCGTTTGCCCCAAGTGGCGCCGTCCTTGACCCCCTCGCTGTTGACGATGTGGCCGGTGGGTTTGCCGCGGTTGAACTTGTTGGGCTTGAGGCGCATGGATTCGGCCAACCGGAGCGCCATCGTGCCTTCCTTGGTGTCGCCGAACACCAGTTCGCCATGGTCGGCCCGCACCGTCACCTCGAAGTCGATGAACTTCGCGTCCCCCTCGGCCCGGAAGGTCATCGTGCGGATGTCGGTGGCCAGCACTTTGCCCTCCTTGCTTTCGAGGCGGTTGAGGGTCTGGATGACGCCCTGGTCGGGTCCGGACTCCAGCTTGAGGAACTTGACGTGCACCGTGTGGCCGGCGTTGGCGGACTCCGACCAGAGATCCACGCCGTTGACGTCGCCGTGGGCGTACCAGAGGGACTTGTGGTGGCGGTGGTCATGGTCCTCGCCGGGGACATCCTGCATCGGCCAGTTGCGGGTCATCGGCAGGCCCGCCGGCCCCAGCACCGGATACAGAAACGGCCGGGAGGTGTTCTTGTAGTGGTAGGTGGTGAACAGGCGGCCGTCGATCTCGACCCGGACGACATCGCCATCCTCCCGGACGGTGACGCCGGCGCGACCCGAGGGCGCTACCCCGATGCCGCCCAGCAGGGCGGCGGCCAAGCAGCAGGGCAGTTTCCAAGACATGGGACGTGAGCTGTTGAACATGGCGTCAGCGTAGGTCCGGGCCGCCCTGTGGCGCAAGGTTTTCCCTGTGGCGGGGCGCGTTCGGCGTCCGGCTTTGCGTGCCGGCTAGGCGGCCATCAGAAAGTCCCGGCCTTCGATCCGGCCCCGATCGAGCAGAAAGCCGCGGATGATCTCGCGAGCGCCCAACGCGCCGACGCAGCTCACCACGAAGGCGCGGTCGGCCGGGGGCAGCCCTTCCGGCAGGCGCACCGGGCGGCCCAGGCGGTGGGCGCGGGTTTTCTTGGGATCGATGTCGATGTAGCCCGCGATCCGGAGGCCGTGGCGTTCCAGACCCGCCGCCCGCCGGCGGGCCATCCGCCCGGCGCCCCAGATCCACAACTCCCGGCCCGCCAGTGTCCGTCGCAGCTCGCGGGCCAAGTAATCGGCCTTGATGCGGTTGAAGGCCTGCGGCCGGTACCGGGGATGGGTCCGGCTGAGCCGGCGGGGCGGATCGTTCCAGACCAACCAGCTTTCCGGCGCCTTGGCGCACCGGACCCCGGCGTCGATCCACCGCAGCCACAGCTCGTAGTCCTCCGGGAAATCGCCGTCGCGCCATGCGCCGTGGCGATCGAAACACTCCCGGCGGATCATCACCGAGGGGTGGGCGAGCGGGGCGTCGATGAACCGGTTCAGGGCGATGGCCTCCGGGGTCAACAGCCCGTTGAGCCACGCCACATGTCTGGCGTAACCGGCCGCCTGTTGCGGATCGCCGCCGAAAACCACCCGGCAGCCGAGGACGCCGAGCGACGCATCGGCGCCGAGCCGGGCCAGTTGCCCCTCCAAACGCTCCGGATGGCTCTCGTCATCGGCGTCCATCCGGGCGATGAACGGAGCCCGGGCGACCGCCAACCCGGCGTTGAGCGCCCTTGCCAGACCAATCCGCCCCGGACGCACCGGCCGGATCCGCTCGTCCGCGGCTGCCAACCGCCGGATGAGGGCCGGCGTCTCGTCGGTCGAGCCGTCATCCACGAGGATCAGCTCCCACCGGCGGAGCGTCTGGGCCCGGATGCTTTGGACGGCCCGTTCCAGCGCGGCGGCGCCGTTGCGCACTGGCAACAGCACCGAGACCAGCGGCGTTGGCGGTTTGTCCGGAATCGGCCCCACGGCATCAAGATACCGGCCGGTTGGCGCGGGCCAAGGGCCGGATCGATCCCAAGCCGCCCCGAAAAGGAGTTGCCGTCCGCCGCGACATGGGGTTGCCTGCGGGCATGTCCGACGTACGGTTACCGAACGCGTTTTCCCGCCTCAGTCGGCGGGCTTGGTGGGGCTGCACGGCTCGCGGCGCCTTGGGATGTTGGCTCATGGCGACGGCCCGCAAGGGGATCGCGGCGGATCCTCCGGAATCCCCGCGGTTCCGGATCGGCGCCTGTGACTGGTCGCTGGGACGAAGGGCCGATCCGGCCGCGTTCGACGTCGCCCGCAAGATCGGCTTGGACGGGGTCCAAGTCAG
>RFJD01000144.1 GCA_003695015.1 Verrucomicrobiota bacterium
GGCGCCGGTTTGATCGAATCCGGGCGCGCCGCTCAGGCCGTAGTCGCTGCCCAACACGCTTTCGAGGGCGGCGATCAGCAGGACGTTGTAGGTGGTGCCGTACGACCAGTAGCCCGGCCCTTCGGGATAGCTGCCTTTCGGGGCATAGGCACGCATCGAGACGGTGACGTTCTGGAGGGCGTTGAGGATGGTGCGGGCCGCCAGTTCGGGTTCGTCCTCGAGGATCGCCAACGCGGCGGTGGTCAGGCCTCCGTGGCACACCTGGCCCCAGTTGTTGCTGGCCCGGACCCAGCCCCGGTGGCGCGTCTCGAACGGCAGCCGCAGAGCCTTGTCTCGCAAAGCCTGGCGGATCGCCTCCCGCGCCTCCGGCCGGAGCTGGTCGTAGAGCCAGTCGTAACCGACCGCCAGACCGAAGGCCATCTCGGCCACGTCCAGGAAGTGGTTCGGGTTCCAATCGGTGAACTCCGCCGCCGCCAGCATCTCCCGCTCGGCCCGGCGGACAAACCGTTCGTCGCCGGTCAGATGCCAGGCCGTGGCCAGCAGCAGGACCCGTTCGAGGCAACGGCGCGATTGCCCCAGCAACCGCCGGCCCTCGAGCACCCGCTCGACCGGCTTCTGGCGTTCCAAGGCCCGGGCCTTCCGGACGATCACCTCCGCCACCCGCTGCTTGAGGGATCCCTCCGGGAAACCTTGGCGCAGGGCTCGCAGTTGGTCGGCGGTGGCGAAAAGTCGCGGATGGCTTCGGGGCGCGGAAGCCACCGCTTGGCGGACGGTGTCCAGATCGACTTGCGGGGGATAAGGCAGGGCGGCCCGGGCGGCGAAACTCACCGCCGCCAGCAGGCTCAGCGCCACCCACCATGGGCCAGGTTGTCGGGTCTTCATGAGCGCTCTGAAGGGGCATTGGACGATCACGGCCGGGGCGGCATTCATTTGCAGCGGCCAACATTGGCCCCGAACGAGGCCAAGCACCGAGGCCCGGGCGCCCCGGGCGAAGCCCCTCCGCCGTCCCGCGGCCTCAACGGGTCAGCGCCTGGACGATGTGCGGCGTGAACAACCGCGGCTCCAAGAGGAAGGAGTCGTGCCCCTTGTCCGAATGAACGGTGATCCACATCACCGGGACCTTGGCCCGCTTGAGGCGGCGGACCAGCTTGGCCTGTTCCTCGACCGGAAACGAAAGGTCGGAATCGATGCTGAACACCAGCCAGTCCTGCCCGCGGCAACGGCTGAAGATGTCCCGCCGGTCGGGCACGCCGGCCTCGGCCGCCAGGTCGAACCACTGCCAGGCATCGACGATCCGCAGGTAGGAGTTGGCGTCGAACCGGGCGGTGAACTTGTTGCCCTGATGGAGCATGTAGGACTCGACCGGGTGGTTCATCTCGTACCAGCCGTGGGGCGGTTTGTGGCTGACAACCTCCCCCCGGGCGCGTTCCCGCAGGGCTTCGAGCGAGACGAACGTCTTGTGGGCGATGCGCCGGGCCAGGGCCAGTCCGACCGACGGCGGCGCGCCGTCGTAGTAGTCGCCGCCCTTGAAGTTGGGGTCGGCCTCGATGGCGGTGATCTGTTCGAAGTTGATGATCCGCTGGTAGATGGTGGTTTCCAGCCCGGTGCCGATCGGGATGACCACCCGCACCCGCTCGGGGTAACGCACGGCGGTCAACAGGCAGAGGTAGCCGCCGATCGAGGCGCCCACCACGGCATGGAGCCGCTCGACGCCCAGCCGGTTCAGCAGCCGCATCTGCGATTCGACGATGTCGATCATCCGCAGCACCGGGAAACTGGATCCCCACCGTTTGCCGGTGGCGGGGTTGATCGAGGCGGGGCCGGTCGAGCCGTAGCAACTGCCCAGGTAGTTGACGCACAACACGCAGTACTTGCGGGTGTCCAACGCGCGGCCCGGGCCGATGAAGCCGTCCCACCAACCGACGTGCATCTCCGGGGTCCAGCGTCCGTCCAGGCCGGGCACGTAGCGGTTGATGCCCGCCGCGTGCTGGCTGCCGGTCATGGCGTGGAACAGCAGGATGACGTTCGAGCGGTCGGCGTTCATCTCGCCGTACATCTCGTAGGCGAGCGTGTACCGCTCCAAAGGCCCGCCCACCCGCAGTTGCAGCGGGTTGTCCGGCTCATGGAACTCCATGAACCGCGTCTCCACTTCGCCCAAGTCGCTCATGCTGTGGTCGTGAAATCAGAGAGGGCCGGAATGCGGCCCCGGCGGGTTCTAGAACCTCCCCCCGCCGGGGCCAAGGAAAAACCGGCCGCCGATCGATCCGCGCGGACGTCGCTCACGCCTGGTCCAAAGCCTGGTCGATGTCGGCCAGGATGTCGTCGATGTGCTCGAGCCCGATGCTCAACCGCACCAGCTCCGGCGTGATGCCGGCGGCCCGTTGCTGTTCCTCGTTGAGCTGGGAGTGGGTGGTGGTGGCCGGATGGATCGCCAGGCTGCGGGCGTCGCCCACGTTGGCCAGATGCGACAGCAGTTTCAACGAATCGATGAACCGGCTGCCGGCCGTCGCCCCGCCCTTGATGCCAAAGACCACCATCGAGCCGCCCTTGCCGCGCAGATACTTCTGGTTCAGCGCGTACATCGGGTCGTCCGGCAGGCCGGGATAGCGGACCCATTTGACCTTCTTGTGCTCCTTGAGGTGCCGGGCCACCGCCAGCGCGTTCTGGCAATGCCGTTCCATCCGCAACGGCAGCGTCTCGATCCCCTGCAGGAACATCCACGAGTTGTCCGGCGAAATGCAGGCCCCCAGATTCCGCAACGGCACCGTCCGCATCCGCAAAATGAACGCCAGCGGCGCCAGGGGCTCCGGCAGATCGTGCCCCCACCGAATCCCGTGGTAGGAGGTGTCCGGCGTGTCGTAAAGCGGATGCTTCCCGCCGGCCCAGTTGAACCGGCCGCCGTCCACCACCACGCCGCCAATGCCGATTCCGTGCCCGCCCAGCCACTTCGTCAGCGAATGCACCACGATGTGCGCGCCATGCTCCAGCGGCCGGGTCAGGTAGGGGGTCGAAAAGGTCGAGTCCACGATCAACGGCAACCCGTGGGCGTTGGCAATCTGCGCCACCGCCTCGAGGTCCGTGATCTCGAGGGCCGGGTTCGACACCGTCTCGCAGAACAAGGCCCGCGTCCGGCCGTCGATGGCCTTGGCGAAGTTCTCCGGGTCGTTCGAGTCCACGAACTTCACCGTGATGCCGAGGGTGGGCAGGATGTCGTTGAACTGCGTGTACGTGCCGCCGTAGAGGTTCCGGGCGCTGACGATGTTGTCCCCGGCCTGGGCCAGGTTGATCACCGAGTAGAAAATGGCGCTCGTCCCGGAAGCCGTCCCCAACCCGCCCAGCTCCGGCGCCCCCTCCAACAACGCCACCCGCTTCTCGAGGACGTCGGTGGTGGGGTTCATCAAACGCGTGTAGATGTTGCCCAGCTCCTTCAGCGCAAACAGGTTCGCCGCGTGCTCGGTGTTGCGGAACACGTAGGAGCTGGTCCGGTAAACCGGCACCGCCCGGGCCAGCGTGGTGGGATCGGGCTGATGACCGCCGTGCA
>RFJD01000599.1 GCA_003695015.1 Verrucomicrobiota bacterium
GACGGCGAGCTTTGCCTGCGTTTCGACGACAACGGCGGCACGGATCCGGACTGGGTGTTGAACACGGTGTTCCTTCGGTTCCTGGGGCCGGACACGGATTTTGACAAGGACGGCCTGCCAAACGCCTGGGAGGAGCGCTTCTTCGGAGGCGCCACGAATGCCGTGGCGGGCGCGGATACCGACGGCGACGGGTTGACCGAATATGAAGAATACGTGGCGGGAACCATCCCGACCAACGCGCTCTCCCGATTCGACATTCGGTCCGTGTATCTTGGTCCCGACGGCCTGGTGATCCGCTGGCCGACATTTCCCGAGCGTGTTTACGACGTGCTTTACACGACGAATCTGGCGGTGCCCTTCAGCGTCATTGGCGCCAACTTGGTTCACCCGCAAAACGCCTGGACCAACCCGCAACCCATCGAGCCATTGGGCTTTTATCGCGTCCGCGTGCGGTTGCCGTGAAGAAATGAAGGCAGGGCCGATATCGGTCCCGCGAGCTTGCCGTAGTTGTGATGCTGCTGGCGTTCGTTCGGCACGACCAAGAAACAACTCTCCTGAGGGGCTGAGGCTCTTGAAGATCGGCTTCGAGCCGGAACGCGCCTCACCGCCTTGCGATGCGCCGCTTATCTGAAGGGATTGACGACGCGGACTCCGCCGTAGTCCTGCCCATCGCTGAAGTCCTCGCTGAAAAGCACGGACGCTCCCGAGCAGCGTGCCGCGGCCAGGATCATGGCGTCCCACAGCGAGAGTTGCCAGCGTGCCTGCTCTGTCAGCCCTGTCTCGAAAAGCTCGACCGTATTGTCCACGACCGGCCAAGCCAGGTAATGCCGAACGATTTCACCTGCCTGCAGTGGGGTAATCCCGCGCTTGGTGAGGTTGACATGCAATTCTTGGAGCACTTGGACGCTGATTGCGGTGTTGCCCGGGTTGCTCCAAGCCTCTTCCACCAATCGCAGGGCCACGGCCCGCTTGGCTGGTGCATCGAGGTCGTAGGCGTAGAGGAGGACGTTGGTTTCAAGGGACTTATGAGCGCTCATGGGCTTGATCGCGCGTCAGGGGCTTGCCGCCGAGGTGCAGTCCTTCGCGCAACCGCTCCAAGGCAGCTCGGCGGACAAGGGATACTTCGTTCTCTTCGAGCACGCGTTCCAACCCGGCTTGCACAAGCTGCTTGAGCGTTGTTTTTCGTTGTGCTGCAACGGCTTTCGCCCGATGAAGCAGCTCCGCAGGCAAGTCGATCGTCGTTTTCATGAGCCCTCGATGTTGCAATACGGCCATACTGTCAACACCGATTGCCCGCCCGCAGAAAGCAGGACCGGGCTGACTGCCACTTGTGTGCCCGGGCCCAGACCTATTCCGGCGAATGTTGAGGCGTTTCATCGGCGTCGGCCTGCCGGGCCACGTCGTCAACGGCACCGCTCTTGCGGCCCAGCACGTCGCGCCGGGCCAGCACGTGACCTGACCGTCTCGGGGCTGCGGCGGTTGCGCCGGCGGCGGACCGGGAAGGTGTCCGTTCTGATAATTGACCATCGACCGGGTTGTTACTCAATAAACCGCGCGTCGGCCCAGAGGGCGTGGTCGGAGTTGATGCCGTCGCCGGCGTCGGTGGTCTTGAGGCGCAATTGCGTCATGCCTTCGGGGAATCGCACCTGGATCTCGATCGGCCTGTCGCCGCCCCGGAGGCGCGGACTGCGGTAGAGCGGTTTCCAACGTCCGTCGATGAAACCCTCGACGATGAATTCGCAGGAACCGTTGCGGCCGGTCATGTCCTCGATGCCGATGGTGGCCTGCAGGCCCTTGGCGCGGGGCCAGCGTCGCAGATCGAACTCCGCCACCCCGGTTCGCGTGCCCGCGGTGGGGCAGAGCAGAATACCGTGTTGGTAGCGACGGCCGTTGAGTTCCAGCGGGCCGCCGCGGTAGTCGCGGTCGCGCTTCAACCCGCCATGGGCCTCCTCGAAGATCGTGTCCACCCCGCTGAGCCACGGGTAGGCTGAATCGTAAGTGCGCCGGATGGGATCGCACTTGAACACCGCCAATTTGCGGATTTCCACCGGCCGGACGACCGCTTCGAGACAGCGGAAGCGGACCCGGTCCGTGACGACCGGTTGGACACGATCGATTTTCTTGTGGCCGATCGTCTCGTAGCCGGGATTGTTGTTGTAAGGCTTGGTGGCCGTGAGACGGTTGCGCGGTTCCAGACGTCGCCAGCGGCCGTTCACCCAAGCTTCCAGCGTGTAGCGAACCACCTTCTGGCCGTTGGCGATGTTTTCCATCGTCACGACGGTGTTGATTTCACGCGGACGATCCCAGCACAACTCGACGATGTCGCCCGTTTGCACGCCATGCGTCTCGGCGATGGGATGGGAAAAGCGTCGGCGGATTTCGTCACCAAGAGCCTTGGCCGCGGCAGCGATGTCTTCGGGGACCAAACCGCGGGTGTCAGGCGGCAGGTTGATGATGGTGTTCGCTCCCAGGCCGACGGTGCGGTAGTAGAGGTCGAGATGTTCCCAGAGTTTGCGCGGGTAGGTCTTGTTCGGATGCCAGAACCAGCCGCCGTAGTGGAAGGCGCTGTGGGTGGTGCATTCGCGCACGCGCCAGAACTTGCCCAGCGGGTGGCCGGTCAGGGCGTCGGTTTCCAGCAGGCCATAATCATTCGGCACGGAGGTATCGGTGGCGGTGGGCGCCGGTCGGCTGTAGCGGGTGCCATCGACGGTGTTGACCGGGTTCCACATCGGATAAACCACATGGCCCGTCTCGTTGCCGGGCACCCAGGTGTCCGGCCCCATGAAGACCATGTCAGGCTGAAGTTCCGCCGCCAGGTCCGTGACCGCGCGCCAGACACCATTCGGATCGCGGGCATCCCAATGATCCGACCACATGAAATCGATCGGTCCATACCAGGTGAGCAGTTCGCGCACTTGCTCGACCTGGACGCGCTTGAACTGCTCGAGCTTCGCGGGTCCGCCGGCTTTCAGCGCGCCGAAAACCGTGGCGCCCCAGGTGCTGCCCCACTTGAGCGGTTTGGGGATGGGGCCCTTGTAGCCGCGCAGGGCCTCATGGGCATCGAAGGCCGCCGTGTGATAGAGCCCGACCTTCAAGCCGTGCCGCCGGCAGGCGTCCACGAACTCGCGCACCAGGTCGCCCTTGCCGTTCTTGTAAGGACTGTTGGCGATGCTGTATTCGGTGGTTTTCGTGGGCCAGAGGCAGAAGCCGCCTTCGTGGCGGGCGGTGAGCACGGC
>RFJD01000145.1 GCA_003695015.1 Verrucomicrobiota bacterium
GCCCCACCCCCATGGCCGCCACCCGCCACAGCCACGGGTGACGCCAGCGCCGGCCGCCTTCTGGCACCTCGACCTTCATGGCGCCGGTCCCCGGGGTCGGGGAACGATCATCCCCGCGCCGGCTTGGAGGCAGTCCGGCCACCTCGAAGCCGCCGCGGCATCAGGCCGGGCCCGACGGGTTCCCAAAGCCGAGTTGCTCCTTGATGCCCTGGAGGGCGGTGATGACATGGTCGATGTGTTCGTCCAGCGGCAGGCCCAGCAATTCGGCGCCGCGCTGGATGTCCTCCCGGTTCACCGCGGCGGCAAAAGCCTTTTGCTTGAGTTTCTTGCGCACACTCTTGGCGGTCATGCCGTCGAGCCGCTCCGGCCGCACATAGGCCACCGCCATCACGAATCCGCACAACTCGTCCACCGCGTACAACGCCTTGCGCAGCGGACGGTCCCGGGGCCATTGCTCCTGGTTCCAGTCGGCGTGGGAAAGAACCGCCCCCACGATCTCCTCGTCCACGCCGCGTTCCCGCAGAATGCGCGCCCCCTCGCGGGTGTGGGCCGGCGGGTCCGGCCAGCGTTCGTAGTCGAAGTCGTGGATCAACCCCACCACCCCCCAGAGGTCGGGATCCCCGCCCAAGACGCCGGCGTAATGGCGCATGGCCGCCTCGACCGCCAGGGCGTGTTTGATCAGCGACTCCGACTGCGTGAACTCCGTCAGCAATTGCCAGGCTTCCTCGCGTGTCATGATGTTCTCCCTCGATCCGCCGCTCCGACCCCGCGGACTGCGGCGCCGGTTCGGGTTGCTTCGGCCCGCTTACGCTCCCGGCGACCGGACGTCAAGTCATCCCGCCGCCCTGCCCTTCCACCGTCCCGAAAAAAAATCGCCCCCATGGTCCACGGATGTCCCACCCCCACCGGCACACTGTCGGCATGGAAACGAGGCAACGAGCCGGCCGCCACCCCGGCGAATGGACCCTGGTGGCCCAGTTTGGCGAAGCGCGCCTGATTCGCCATGTCAGCGGCAGTCTGCAGTTGCGGGGCGGCACCCCGGCCGACCGCGCCGAGGCGCACGATTGGATCGTGCGTTTCCTCCGGCAACATCGACCGAAAGCCGCCGCCCGGGCTTGACCGACCTATGACAGATGACCGTGCCCGGCGATGATTCGCAGAACGATCGCATCCCAACTCAGAAACTGCCAACCCGCCGCCGGGCGTGGAGAGGGCCGTCATTGGGGTCCGCATAACGCGATCCGGGACGGCAGTTGCAAATCGGGCTCGTTGACATCAATCTCGATGAGCAGCATCGTTGAGCCATGAGAACGACCCTGAGGCTGGATGATGACGTCGCGGCGGTGGTGGTGCGGCAGGCCAAACTGCGCGGTCAGTCCTTGGGCAAGACCGTGTCCGAACTCGTGCGTCGCGGGCTCAGCGCGCCGGCGCAGGTCCGGGAAGAAAACGGCTTGGTCGTGTTTCAGTTGCCCGAGGATTCACCGCCGGTGACCTCTGAGCAGGTTCGCCGATTGGAGGCCGAAGGCGCATGAAGCCGTACCTGCTGGACACCAACCTGCTGATTGCCCTGCTGTGGCCCAGCCACCAAGACCATGACCGGGCCGTGCGATGGTTCTCGCGGCATCGCCGTCAGGGCTGGGCCACCTGCCCGCTGACCGAGGCGGGCTTCGTTCGGATCGTCTCCAACCCCGCCTTTTCCCGGGATGCGGTCCAGCCCCGGGAAGCGATGCAGGTGCTGGCCGCCAACACGGCGGCGAAGGACCACGTTTTTTGGCAGGACGATCTGCCCTTGGCCGAGGCCGTTGCTTTTGCCGGAGAACGGTTGCTGGGGCATCAGCAACTCACCGATGCCTACTTGATCGGACTGGCGATCCACCACCGCGGTTTGTTGGCGACCTTGGACCAAGGACTCGCGACGCTGGTGGAATCCAACCCGACGGCAGCCCAAGCGCTGCAAATCCTGAGCTAGCACTCTTCCCGATCCCCCCACGCCAGCGGGAGCCCGTCCCTTCCACCTGGCCAACCAACCGGAACCACCCAACACGGACTTGGCGGTCGCGGACAAGTTCACCGGCCAACCAGCCACGCGCTTGGCCATGGCCGATCCAACGGCCATCGACCACGGGATGACCGCGGCAGCCCGGCGGACCGGGCGGAGGCGCACGATTGGGTCGTGCGTTTTCTCCGCCAGCAACGCCCGAAAAGCGCCGCCGGGCTTGACCGCCAAGCTCCGGCCCCGTCGCGGACGACGCGCGAGAAAAAGGGCCGGGAACGCGGCGGTTCCCGGCCCACGCAAACCGACATGCAGGAAACTCAAGGCATCGCGGTGCGCAGCACCCGGTAGAAGCGGGCTTGCGAGGCGCCGGCGTCGGGGTCGCGCCACACCGCCACACTGCCATCGCCGTCCACCGTCCCGCCGGTGGCGTCGGTCCAGTTGGCGGGATCGGAGAGATCCTCGGAAACCTGGACTTGGTAGCGATAGCCGGGCTGGGTCTCCCATTGCAGCTCGACACCGGCCTCATCGCTCAGCGCGCGGATGGCGATGGCGAAGCCGAACAGCGTCTGCAGGTGTTGGGCTTCCTCGGCCGGATAACCCAGCGCCGCGAAGTTCAGCCGGCCACCCGGGGTGTGGCAGTCGGTGCATTTGAGCGCCTGTTCTTTGGGCGCCACCATGTGGTTCTGCACCCAGAACATCTCGCTGCGCACCCAGCCGACCTCGCCGCTGAACTCCTGGCCCACCGCCGCCATGCCGGCCGTCAACGACCGCAGCCAGTCGTAGGACTTCCAGAACGCATCCGTGTCGTCCGGGCCCGACGGGAACAGGTGCGGCACCGCCAGCGTCTGCCGGCCAGCGTCCATCGGCTGGATTCCCTCGAACCGTTTCACCGGCACGATGCGGGCGCGCGGATCGTTCACGTCGCCCAACAGCCGGTTGATCTGCACCACGCCCTCCGGATCCACCGGGTCGCCCAGCTCGTAATAAACCACGTCGCCGTTGAACCAGACGTATTCCGGAACCACGTTGGCCTCCCACCGGAAACTGCCCTTCTTGGTGTGGTAGATGGGATTGCCCTGCTCGTCCCGGATGACCTTGTCCGAACCGTCCGGGTTCTTCTCCCCGGCGGTGGACCAATCCCAGAACATCTTGGTGGCCTTGCCGCCACGGGCAAAAGCCGGGATGTGGCAGGTCTGGCAGGCGACGCGCGCGGTGTGGGTGTTGAGCCGATCGGCGATGTCCGAACCGCTGTGCGGCGTGGCCGTGTGGCAGCTCTCGCACAGGGCGTTGTCCGGAGCCTCCTTCGAGTAGCGGCTGCCTTTCAACTCGTGATGTCCCGCGGCGTGGCAGAAGGCGCAGCTCTGGTTCAGACCGTCAACGCCCATGTGGACGTCCACCTCGCGCGTCGGGTTGGCCATCGTCGAGTCCAAGTCGCCGTGTTTCACGGCATCTCCGCCACCGCCGTAGAAATGGCAACTGCCGCAGGTTTGCCGGCTGGTCTTGCCCACGCTTTGCGCCACCGCGGTCAGGTCCACCGACGGATCCGGAGCCCCCGCGCCGGTGGGTGTCTTCTTGTAGGTTCCCGTGGTGTCGTGGCAGACCAGACAATCGACGTTCTCCGGGTTCTCGAAGTCGAAGGTCTCATCGCGCCAGCCGATGCCGATGTGGCAACTGGTGCAGCGCGGTTCGTTGGATCGCACGGCAACGCAGTAGTTGTTGATGATCTTGCTTTTGCCCAACTCCTGCGTCTCGCCGGTGGAAGGCGTGTTGGTGTGCCGCCAGGTCCAGTGAACCGTGCTCATGACCTCCTCCGCCTGCTTGGTGTGGCATTGGAGGCAGGTGGAGGTCCCCTGGTACTGGGTGATGAAGAGGCTGTGGTCCATGGCGGCAAGGGTGGCCGGCCAGGCGGCAAGGCCGACCACCGCCAGGGTCGCCAGCCACGGACCGTGTTTTCGAGGCAGGTGGTGTGGAGTGTGTTTCATGGTTCGCATCTGGTTTTGTTGTGCCGTCCGCACGCTTATTGCCCAAGTGGCTAAATAACGTCAAGCCAAAGACACAAAGGCGTGAAAGTAGCAGAACTGTTTCTATCCGCCGTCAGCCTGACTCATGATACGCCTCCCCCGCCGCCTTTTCCCTGCGTCGATCCAGCCCTCTGAAGCCCCCGGGCGATCGCCGGCGCGCCAGCCGCCCACCCCATCTGGATTCCACGCCTCGATTCCATCAAGTAGTCCTCCTGTTCTCCGGGTAAGCGATTCTGATGCTGGGCAGCCTCCCTGCGCCCCCCACCTCCCGCGCCATTCACCCGCCGGCCGACCCGTCCGCCGCTCCCGCCGGCCTTGCCGCCTACCAAGACTGCAACCAGTGGATCCCCACCAAGCCGAGCGCCACCCAGACCAACCCCCACCGCACCGGGCGACGACCCGCCTGCCGTCTGACCCAGGCTGCTCCGCGAGGCCACAGGACAGCCAGGCCGGCGTAGAACACCACCCCGCCGACGATCAACACCGCCAAAGGCTGACTCCTCCAGGCGTCGGCGAGTCGTCCTTCCCCCAAGGCCGCCAGCGCGCTCGTGGCCCCGCACGTCGGACACGGGTGGCCGGTGATCCGGCGGAACGGACAGGCCGGCAACCACCAACCGGCTCCAACCCACACCGCCACCAGCCGAAGCCCCACCAACACGCCCGCCACCACCGCCAGCGAGCGCAACCTCGCTTCAAGAGCCGGCCGCGGTTCATCTCCGTCCAATCGAGGCGGCACGCCGGGATGACCGTTCATGTCCAAGCCCGACGATGCCCGGGAGAACCCGCCGACTCAACCATGGCCCGTTCCCCTGCCGCCCCTCCGCGGTCATTTCAACCGGGCGTCCCGTTCGAACGCGGCATGCCCGTCCAGAAACAGCCGGTTCCGACCGCCCCGGTGCAACGCCGCTCCCCGGACCTCATCAGGCAACGAGGACACGGTCGCCGGGAAGTAGGAATCCACCACCAGCTCGACCTCGACCGGTCCGGCTGGCCGGCTGATGAAGGGATTGTCCGCCCGTCGCAGATCCGCGACCGCCCCTTCCGGCGTTTTCCCCCAAAAGTTGTCCAAGGGGATCGGATCGTCGGGCCGATCGAACCGCCACATCCAGTAGCCGATCAACGGCGCTTCCGGCCCCCCGGCCAGGGGCTGCGCCGACGCCGGATGCCGCCGTTGAGGCGACCGGAACCACGCGGGACAAAGCCAAAGCGGGCCGGGCGGCAGTTGGTTGGAGAGGACGACGGCGGCCCAGCCGGAGCGGGGATCCGATCGCGGCCAGTCGGTCCAGGGTTTCCAGCCGCCGGGCAGACCGGTCTTCAGGTCGCGGCGATCGGGGAAACGGTTCTCGTGGTCATCCAAGTGGATCATCCACGCCAACCCCATCTGGCGGAGGCGGTTCAGGCAATCCACCCGTCGGGCCTGCGCCTTCGCCCGTCCCAAGGCCGGGAGCAACAACGCGGCCAGCACCGAGAGGACCGCCAACGTGACCAGCAGCTCCACGAGACTGAATGCCCGGGATCCGCCCCCTTGCCGCCGGCCTTCCCGTCGAACACGCACGGGCCGCCCTCGGAAACGATCGGCTGTTGCCTTGGCGCGCCTCGGTTCCTGCGGCATGGTGGCCTCGGGCGCCGAGCCGATCAGGAACCCCGCCCCACCGCCACCGGCGCGATGCCC
>RFJD01000600.1 GCA_003695015.1 Verrucomicrobiota bacterium
GGAATTGCACCGCCCCGGCCAGCCCGGCCACCCACACCGCGCGCCCGCCCTCGCCCAACGCGCGGTCCACGGCCAGCACCACCCACGGCAGCCAGCCCCACGCCGCGCAGTAGTTCGGCCATTCGAGGCAGGCTTGCACCGGCCCGCCGAAAGCGACCACCACCCCGGCCAACGCCGCGCCCGGGATCGACCCCGTCCAACGCCGCGCCAGCACGAACATCCCCACCCCGCCCCACCAGAGGTGTAGCAACTCGAACAAATGCAGCGCCCATGGCAACGGCCCCAGACACAACGCCATGCCCGGATAAAACGCCATCACACCCCACTGGGCGGCAAAGGGCGTCCCGCAATGACTCAACGGGTTCCACCACGGCCATTCCCCGCCCAGCACCGCCTCCCGCCAGTAATGCACCGTCGGCAGCGCCAACAACCCGAAATCCCGGTGGAAAAACGATTCCCAGCCCAGCAACACCCGGTGAAACTCGAGGAAGAACACCCCCGCCAACGCCGCGGCGAACCCCAGCACGGACCGCCCTTCCCGGGCGGTGATCGGCCGGTCTGTCGTCCCCGGGGTCATCCCGCCCGCGAATGCCACTTGGGCGCCGGACGCGCCACCGCGGCGGAGGCTTGGAAAGCCACCCGGCCCCGCCGGCCCGGCGCGGGCAGCAACTCGATCTCCTCCCGCGGCAACCGGCTGTGCCCGCCGCGCGCGGAAAGCTCCAGCTCCTCGATCAACGGCCAGCCCGCCACGCCGTCCGCCGCCAACACCCCCAGCAGCGTCTCGAAAAAGCCCGTTTCACGCAGCCCCTCCAACTCCGCCCGCACCAACATCAGGTGGTCCCCGCCGGCCCGTATCCGTTCCCGGTAAAACGCCACCCAATCTTCAGGATCCTCGCCCACCCGTTGCCGGACTTCCTCCAATGGCGGCAGCGTCACCGGCGCCTGCGGGGTCTGAAAGGCCCGGCCCTCCATCGACGGCAGGAACCACCCCTGCCCGCGGGTGTCGAAGGCCGCCAACAGCCGCATCTCGTCGTTCACCCGCAGCGACGCCACTGAACATTGCCAGTCCGGGGCCGCCAACACCCGCGGCCGGCTCCCGAACAGCCGCTGGTACTCCGCCACCGCCGCGTTGATCTCCGCCCGCACCCGCTCGACCGGCCAGCGCGGCAGGCGGCGGCGCCAACCGTCGTAGTCGAATCCGGCCACCCCCACCTCGAATCCCGCCTCGCGCACCCGACGCATCAAGGCCCCATGCGACCGCGCCAAGGGCGGCCCGGGCCGCCACACGCCGTTCATCCCCGCCCCCCGGCCGAAATCCCAGACCAGCCGCGCCGCCTCCGCGCCCTTTCCCCGCCGCCGCCATCGCTCCAGCCAGACCGTGCGCCCCATCCGGTCCGGCCCCATCGCGAAGAAAAACACCGCCGGATAACCGAACTGCCGGCACAACCGCCCCAAAGGCGCCACCCCCAGCCGCGTGCCGCGGTCGGTCGCCGCCACCACTTGGATCGCCAACCGGCTCATGCCGTTCGCTTTGCCCGGCCGCCAGTCTGCCCGCTCCCGCCCGAACCGGCAAAGGCCAAACCCGGTCCCGGCCTCGTTGGCCGTAACCACCCCCCGCCTGCCCGGCGTCTGCCACAGAAACCAACCGCTCCGCCCGCGGCCGGGCCTCACCTCGCCCCGCCGCGGGTCGGGCGACGCAAACCTGAACGAACCGACACAACACAACCCGTGGAGCAGCCTGAAATGAAAACCCGCAAGCACACGTCGTTTCCTCCGAACCCTGGCCTCGGTCTCATCGCCGCCGGCCTGCTGATCGCCGCCAATGCGGCCGCCCAGGACTGGCCGCAATGGCTCGGCCCCCAGCGCAACGGCCACACCGCCGGCTTCACCCCGCCGGCCGTCTGGCCAAGAGAGCCCAAACAGGTCTGGAAGAACCCGGTCGGCAACGCCGACGCCACCCCCGCCTTGGTCGGCGACAAGCTCTACGTCTTCTCGCGCGACGGCGACAACGAGGTCCTGCGTTGCCTCGAGGCCGCCACCGGCAGGGAGATCTGGAAGGACGCTTACGCCGCCGAGCCGGCCACCGGCCCCGCCTCACGCCATCCGGGCCCCCGCGCCTCGATCGCTTGCGCGGACGGCAAGCTCGTGACCTACGGCGTCCGGGGCATGCTCTCCTGCGTCAACGCCGCCGACGGGAAGGTGCTCTGGCGGAAAAACGACTTCCCCGAAGCCTGGCCCACGTTCTTCACCGCCGCCTCGCCGTTGATCCTGGACGGCAAGGTCATCGCCTTCGTCGGCGGCCGGCGTCAGGGCGGCGTGGCGGCTTACGACCTGGCCACCGGCAACCGCCTCTGGCTCTGGAACGGCGATGTGCCCGCGTACTCTTCGCCGGCCGTCGCCGAGCTGGACGGTCGCAAGGTCATCCTCGCCCTCACCGAGCGGCAGTTCACCGCGTTGGACCCGGCCGAAGGGGCCGTCCTTTGGCAGACGGAATTCCCCTCCGGGCGACGCGCCTACAACGCCGCCACCCCGATCGTCGATGGCAACCGCGTGTACATCTCCGGCTCCGGCCGCGGCACCCGCGCCTATGAGTTCGCCTGGAACGGCAACCGGCTCGAAGCCCGCCAGCTCTGGAGCAACGAGGACGTTGCCGTCCAGTTCAACACGCCCATCCTGGCGGCCGGACGACTCCACGGTTGGACCAACCGCGGCAACGCCTTCTGCCTCGACGCCGCCACCGGCAAGACCCTCTGGGTGGACAGCGCCCGCCGGGCCAACGGCTTCGGCTCGGTGGTCGCCGCCGGCAAGGTGTTGATCGCCCTCACACCCGGCGCCGATCTGTTCGTGCTGTCGCCCGAGGCCGACGGTTTCGCGCCGGGGGCCCAGTACAAAGTCGCCGAGGGTGCCACCTACGCCATGCCGGTCGTCTCCGGCCAACGCATCTTCATTCAAGACAGCTCGTCCGTGGCGCTCTGGACCATCGAGTAACCGTCACCCGCCGGCCCGTCACCCTCCGCCACCGCTGCGGCCACGTCGAGGACCTCGAGGTCGAAGACCCCGAGCGGGCCGACTTCGGCTACGAAATCACCGAACACCGCATCTACAAATGGATCGTCCCGTGGGAGCCCGAGGAGCCCGAACCGGAGGCCGCCCCCTGAC
>RFJD01000601.1 GCA_003695015.1 Verrucomicrobiota bacterium
GTGCCGCCGCTGGTGGTGGGGGCGGCGTTGTTGTTGTGGGGATGGCAGGCCGGCTGGCTGGCGGGAGCGGCGGCCATGGCGGCGGCGTGGGAAGCCGCGCTGGCCGTGCGCTGGCGGGTGGACCCGGCGGCGGAGGATTGGGCGCGCTTGTGGAACCTGACGATGCTGCTGTTCCTGGGCGCGGGGTTGTACCTGTTCCTGGCGCGGCAGGGATGGACGACGGTCGGGACGGTGGTGGCGACCGGCACGCCGGCGGAGCGGTTGCAGGGGCTGCGGCGCATTTCGGAAAATGCGGCGACCATGCTGCGCTGGCTGCCGGTGGTGTTTTTCCCCATGGCATTGGTGTGGCGGTGGAGCCGGTGGGGGCCGTTGCCGGTGGAGAGTTTCTCGGCGTATCTGCGACACCGGCTCGGAGTGTGGCGCCGGGAAGGCGCGGGTTGGCGTCCGGTGCGGGTGGCGCCGGATTGGGTGTTCCTGGGTTTGGTGCTTTTGGCGGCGAGCACGAACCCGAGCGAGCCGGGGCAGTTCCTGCCACTGGCGACCGGGTTGCTGGCGTGCGCGCTGTGGCCTTGGCGGAGCCGGCGGTTTCCGGCCTGGGTCTGGGCGGTCCTGGTGGGGTTCCTGTTCCTGGTGTCGTTTGCCGCCGAACAGGGATTCACCTTGGTGCGGCGCGCCTACCAGCAATGGGAGGAACGGTTCGTGACGGAGCAGGCGCGCCAGCAATTCGACCAGCTCCGCAACCGCACCAGCCTGGGGAGCATCGGCCGGATCAAGCGCTCCGCCGCCATCGTCCTGCGGGTGCGGACCGACGGCGAGGAACCGCCGCCCTTGTTGCGGGAGGCGGTGTTCGACCGGTTCGTGCCGAACGTCTGGGTGGCCTCGGCGGCGGAGTTCCAACCGGTTCTGCCCTCGGCCCAAGGCGCGTTGTGGTGGCTCCAACCGCATCGCCCCGGCGGGCGGCACTTGACCGTGTCCCGGTACAGCGCAGGCGGCGAAACGGCCGTGGCCCTGCCCGGCGGCGCGCTTTCGGTCCGCAACCTGGCGGCCATGACGCTCGAGACCAATCTGCTCGGCTCGGTCCGCGTCAAGGGCGCGGCGTCGTTGACGGGCTGGACGGTCGAATACCTGCCCGACGGCCCGGACTTCGCCTCGCCGCCGGGGCCGATGGACTTGGCGTTGGAGAACCTGCCGCCGGCGGAGCGGCGCGTGATCGAGCTGGTGGGCAACGAGCTGGGCTTGCGGGGCATGGAGGCGGCCCGGGCCGTCGAGACGGTCCGGCAGTTCTTCCTGCGCAACTTTCAATACGCCCTCTGGCAACCGTATCTGCAGGGGGCGACGAACAGTTGCGCCTTGGAAGCCTTCCTGCTCGAACGGCGGCGCGGGCATTGCGAGTACTTCGCCACGGCGACCGCCTTGTTGCTCCGGGTGGCGGGCGTGCCCACGCGGTATGCGGTGGGGTTCGTGGCCCGGGAACGGCACGGCGATGTCTGGGTGGCGCGGGGCCGGGACGCCCATGCCTGGTGTCTGGCCTGGGTGGACGGTCGCTGGCAAACCGTGGACACCACCCCGCCGGATTGGTTCGCCGCCGAGAACGCCCGGGTCTCCTCGTGGCAGAAGGTGTGGGACTGGTTTTCGGACCGGTGGCATGCCTTCCAGCAATGGCGCCAGCAGGGCGGCAGTTGGCAACTGTACGTCTTCGTGGCGGCCATGGCGGTGCTGGCGTGGTTGGGCTGGCGTCAGGTGCGGGGCATGCGTTGGCGGGCCCGCAAGCTCGGTCCCGAGAGAGCCGGCGAAATGATGGCGGGGGCGGATTCGCCGTTCTACCGGGTGACGCGGGTTCTGGAGGAACACCACGGACCGCGCGCCGCCCACGAAACGCTGGCCGGATGGATGGCGCGGTTGCGACTGCTGCCTCCGGAGAACGGCGACGGCGAACTGGGCGAGATGTTGCGGCTGCATCTGGCGTGGCGGTTCGATCCGCGCGGCCTGCCGGAGGAAGAACGCCGGCGGCTGACGGCGCTTGTCGAGAATTGGCTGCAACGGCGGAACCGGCTCGCCGCCGGGTGAACCCGTTCGAGGAATCGGGCCCGCGCCTCACGCATTTGCGGGGTGGCCAACCCGGCCCCGGCGGGTATGCTTCCGCGCTGAAGCCATGAGCAACACGCGTCATTCCCCACCGGGCGGCGGCCGGACCTCGCCGCGCCAGTCGCGATCCCTTCCGCCGGTTTCCTCCAGCCGGGACACGGCCCGATCCGGCAACCCGGTTGCGCCACCTGCCGGCCTGCCCCGGCGCACGTTTCTTCAGCGCGCGGCCCTGGGCATGGCGGGCGCCGCCTTCCTCGACCGCGCCCGGCGCGTGGCGTTGGCCGGGGATGGCTCGGTCCGGCTGGCGCCCGACCATTTCATCCCGGTCGAGAAAAACCTCGATCCCGCCTGGGTCCGGAGCCTGTTCGCGAAGGGCGAGCCGGCCTGGTACGAAGGCGAGGCGTTGCGCACGATCGGCATGCCGGTGGGTGGCATTGCGGCCGGCCAGGTCTATCTCACCGGCGACGGCCGCCTGGTCTATTGGGACATCTTCAACCAGCAGATCAACAGCGGCTACGGCGCGGTCAATTGGAAGGAAGGCCGTTCGCCTTTCGAGAAGGTCATCCGGTTCAAGCTGACCTACGACGACCCGGTGCGCCAGGGCTTTGCCCTGCGCGTGCGCCGGCCCGGCGGGGAAACGGCCATCCGCCTGCTGAGCCGGGAGGGCTTCGCCCGGGTGCGGTTCCGGGGAGAGTATCCGATCGGGCGCGTCGAGTACGCGGATCCGGCGTTTCCGGTGGCGGTCCGGCTCGGGGCGTTTTCGCCGTTCGTGCCGCTGAACGCGCGGGATTCGTCGCTGCCCGCCACCCTGTTGCACTACACGTTGCGCAACACGGGCGATGAACCGGTCGAGGTGACCCTGGCGGGCTGGCTGGGCAACGCGGTCTGCCGTCACAGCGCAACGCAACTGGCCGGCCGGTTCGAACGCACCGCCCGGGGCGTGGCCGAGCGCGGTTTGCGGGGCGTGGCGATGGGCGCCCGGGCCACCCCGCGCCGGGAACCGACCCGGCCGCCGGAGGTGTTCGCGGACTTCGAGGGCGAGGACTACGGCGATTGGCAGGTCGAGGGCGAGGCCTTCGGCAAGGGGCCGGCCAAGGGCACGTTGCCCAACCAGCAGACCGTCAGCGGCTTCCGCGGCGAGGGTTTGGTCAACACCTACCTCGGCGGCGACGCCCCGCACGGTCGGCTGCTCTCGCCGGAGTTCACCATCGAGCGGCCCTTCATCAGCTTCCTGATCGGCGGCGGCGGGCACGAGGGTCGGACCTGCATCAACTTGCTGGTCGATGGGCGGGTGGTGCGCACCGCCACGGGCCGCAACAACGAGCGCCTCGAACCGCACAACTGGGACGTCCGCGACTTGGCCGGCCGGCGCGCGCGCATCGAGATCGTCGATCGCGCCTCGGGCGGCTGGGGCCACATCAACATCGACCGCATCGAGTTCCGCGACGACCCGATGATCGAGGGTCAGCGTCCCCTGCCCAAGCAGCCCGATTACGGCACAATGGGGTTGTTCGCCCTGGATGAAGCGGCCGAGGGCGCCGCCTGCCGGTTGCCCGAGCCGCTGCTGCCGGAGGTCTTGTTCGCGGAAAACCCGCCGACGCCGGGACCCGACGCCGTCGTCCGGACGACCCGCCGCCTGGCCCCGGGCGAAACGGTCACGTTGACCTTCGCCGTCACCTGGCATTTCCCGAACCTCTACCGGGGCAACCGGCGCGTGGGGAACCGGTACGCCGTCCATTTCCTTGATGCTCACGACGTGGCGCGGTACTTGCGCGACCACGGCGAACGGCTGGCGCGGGAGACGCGGCTTTGGCGCGACACCTACTACGACTCGACCCTGCCATGGTGGTTGCTGGACCGCCTGCATGCGCCGGTGGCCAACCTCGCCACCACCACCGTCCAGTGGTGGGAGAACGGTCGCTTCTGGGCGTGGGAGGGTTGCGGTTGTTGCCACGGCACCTGCGGCCACGTCTGGAACTACGCCCAGGCTCTGGCCCGCCTGTTCCCCGAGTTGGAACGGAGCGTCCGCGAGTTCCAGGACTTCAAGGAGGGCGTGGGGTTGCATCCCGACGGCTCGATCGGCTTCCGGGGCGAGGGTTGGAGCCTCTGGGCTGGCGATGCCCAGGGCGGCTACATCCTCAAGGCCTACCGGGAACACCAGTGCTCGCCGGACGATGCCTTCCTGCGTCGCAACTGGCCGGCCATCAAGCGGGCCCTCGAGTTCCTCATCCGGCAGGACGGCAACGACGACGGGCTCATCGAAGGCCGCCAGCATCAGACTTACGACCAGAACTACTACGGGCCGAACACCTTCGTCGGCTCGCTCTACCTCGGCGCCTTGCGGGCCGGCGAGGAAATGGCGCGCGAACTGGGCGATGAGGTCTTCGCCGCCCGGTGCCGGAAACTCTTCGAATCCGGCCGCCGGCTCTCGGTCGAACGGCTTTTCAACGGGCAGTACTTCATCCAGAAGGTGGATTTGAAGAAACACCCGGATTGGCAGTACGGCGACGGTTGCCTGGCGGACCAGCTCTTCGGGCAGACTTGGGCGCACCAGCTCGGTCTGGGGCACCTATATCCGGCTGAATATGTCCGCCGGGCGCTGCAATCGGTCTGGCGTTACAACTGGGCGCCCGACATCGCCCCGCAAAACAAGGCCCATCCGCCGGAACGCTGGTTCGCCTCGCCCGGCGACGCCGGCCTGTTCACCTGCACTTGGCCGTTGAGCCGCCATCCAGGACCGAAATCCACCCGCTATCGCAACGAGATCTGGACCGGCATCGAATACCAGGTCGCCTCCAACATGGCCGCCGACGGCCTGTTGACCGAGGCCCTCGCCATCTGCCGGGCCATTCACGACCGCTATCACCCCCGCCGCTACAACCCGTGGAACGAGATCGAGTGCGGCGATCACTACGCGCGAGCCTTGGCCAGTTGGGGCGTGTTGCTGGCCTTGGCGGGCTTTGAATACCACGGCCCGCGCGGCCATCTGGGCTGGGCGCCGCGGATCACGCCCGAACGGTTCCGCGCGCCGTTCACCGCCGCGGAAGGCTGGGGCACGATCGAGCAGCTTCGCGAAAACGGGCGGCAGACCAACCGCCTCGAGCTGCGGCACGGTCGTTTGCGCCTGCGCTCGCTGGCTTTCGCAACGGCCGGATCGGCCGCGGCGGCCCGGGCCCGGGTGGTGGTGGGCGGCCGCGAAATCCCCGTCCAGCGCCGGGCGCGCGGCCGGCGGCTCGAGCTGCATTTGGCCGAGCCGCTGACCCTCGAAGCCGGCCAGACGCTCGAGGTGGTCATGGAGTCGGGGGGATCGGTCTGATCCGTCGGGATCCGTCGGATCCGTCCGATCGGTCGGATTGGGGGCCTCATGCAGGCTCCCCAAACGGGGGCGCCGGCGTTATGCTGGGCCGCCATGAAACAAGCCGCCATGATGAAAAAGGCCTGTTCCCTCTGCCGGACCGCCGCGCTGTTGGCGGTGGGCGGGTTCCTCATCCAAGCCGCCGAACGGCCGGAGCCGCCGGTCGTCGATCCCGGCCCGCCCGGCGGCCCGCCCTCCGACGCCATCGTGCTCTTCGACGGCAAGGACCTCTCCGCTTGGCGTGACGCCAAGGGTGGCCCGGCCCGTTGGGAAGTCCGGGACGGGATGATGATCGTCAACGGCACGGGCAACATCTTCACCAAGCAGGAATTCGGCGCCTGCCAGCTCCACGTCGAGTGGTGCGCCCCGCCGCCCAATGGCAAGACCGGCCAGGGGCGCGGCAACAGCGGCGTCTATCTGCAGGGGCGCTACGAAGTGCAGGTGCTCGATTCCTACCGGAACAAGACTTATCCGGACGGCCA
>RFJD01000146.1 GCA_003695015.1 Verrucomicrobiota bacterium
ACGGGCGTCATCTGTGGCTGCCGGGTGGAGGAGATCGAGGATCCGCTGCTGAAGAAGTGCCGGTATCTCGACAAGCTGGTGGACGAGTTGGCCAAGGGAAAGAAGATGGAGAAAATCCTGCGGTCGCCATAGTGGCCCGTGAAAACGTCGATGAACCCCGCCAGCCCAAGCCCGGAGGAAGCCTCGCGCACGCCCGCCGCCGACGAAGCGCCCCCGATCCATACCGTGGGTTACGGCGCCCGCAGCGTGGCTGAGTTGATCGAGCTGCTGCAGACCTATCGCATCGAGTTCGTCATCGACGTCCGCACCGCGCCCTACTCGAGGTTCAAACCCGAGTTTTCGAAGGAACCGCTCGCGCAGCGGCTGCAGGAGGCCGGTCTGCGTTACCTCTTCATGGGCGATACGCTCGGCGGACAACCGAAGGATCCGCGTTGCCTGGTGGACGGCAAGGTGGACTACGCCCGCGTGCGCGAACAGGCGTTTTTCAAGGCGGGACTGGCCCGGTTGAAGAAAGCCCACGAGCAGCGCCGGCGGGTGGCGCTGTTGTGCAGCGAAGGCCGGCCGGAGGAATGCCACCGCTCCAAATTGATCGGCGAAGCCCTGGCCGCCGAGGGCATCCCGGTCTGCCACATCGACGAAGACGGACGATTGCTCACGCACACCGAGGTGATCGACCGGCTCACCCGCGGCCAGCTCGATCTGTTTGGCGGCCCGGCCTTCACGTCCCGCAAACGCTACGGCCCCAAGCCCGACAGCGATCCGGCCGCGGGAAGTCTCTGAGACTTATGAGCGACGTCTCAACCAACATCCGCATCGTGACCATCGGCGCCTATGGGTTCACGGCCGAGACGTTCTTTGCGGCCCTCCGGCGCACGCAGGTGGACACGTTTTGCGATTTGCGTTACCGGCGCGGCGTGCGCGGTTCGGAGTATGCCTTTGCCAACCGCCAGCGTCTGGAGCAGCGCCTGGCCGAGCTGGGCATCCGCTACCTGCATTTTCGCGAACTGGCCCCCGATCCCGCGCTGCGCCGTCTCCAGTCCGATGCCGACAAGGCCGAGCGCACGACCAAACGCCAGCGCAACGTCTTGAGTCCGCCGTTCGTCGAAGCTTACCTCGCGCGTTACCTGGCCGGGTTCGACAGCCGCGCGTTTATCCAATCGCTCGGTCCAACGACGCGCGTGGCCGCCCTGTTTTGCGTGGAGCGCGCGCCGGAAGCCTGCCACCGCTCCCTGGTCGCACAGCGGCTGCAGGAGGATCTTGGACTGGCCGTCGAGCATCTGCTGCCCGAGTAACGAAGCCTCTTCCAAGCATGGTCGCCATGAGCCGGGTGAGGGTGTTGATCGTGGCCAAGACGCGCCGGGGCAGTGGCGCGTGCGTTGGCGGCATCACGCGGGACGGACGCAGCGTGCGCCTGATCGCGGCCGATCCCGAGGCGCGCGAGCACGCCGGGCTCGAATACGAAGTCGGCGACGTCTGGGAACTGGAGGCCACGGCCGACCCGGACATCGTCCCGCCGCACGTGGAAAACATCCTCGTGCACCGGGCGCGCCGTCTCAAACGTCTGGACGATCCGGTGGCGTTCATTCTCCGCCACATGCCGCCTGTGGAGGGCGGTCCGGAGAAACTTTTCGATGGGCTGGTGCAGGCGGCCCCTTCCGGCGCTCTTTACATCGCCAAGGCCACCGGTGTCCCCACGCGCAGCACGATGTTTTGGCGGCCGGACCGCCCGTTGCGTCTCGAGCACCTCGGCAAACGCCTTCATTTCACGTATCGCCATCCGACTGGCCGCCGGATGCTGGCGTATGTGGGTTTCCCCGAGCCGCCGGATGAACTGCCAGCCGGCGCGCTGGTGCGGGTGTCGCTGGCGCATTGGTGGCGGCCCCGGGACAAACCGGACGAGGAGCTGCGCTGTTACCTCCAATTGTCGGGGTGGTTCGTCGAACCGGAAACCGAATCCGCCATCCGCAAGGCGAACGAGGCGGTTCGGCCTGCCGCGCCTTCCACCGAATCTTCACCCGTGGCGGCCGGAAGCCCGGGATCAACCGGACGGAGCGCCGTGTCCGTGGCGACCAAGCCGGCAGCTTCGGCCGTTCAGGTCACAGGCGCAACGCGCACCCCTTCGCCGGTGGCGGACATGAATCGGGCGCGGGAGCTTCTGCAGCGGGTGTTTGGCTTCCATGCCTTCCTGCCGTTGCAGGAAACCGTGGTGCGGCGGGTGCTGGAGGGCGGAGACACGTTGCTGGTCATGCCCACCGGCGGAGGCAAGTCCCTTTGCTATCAACTGCCCGCCATGGTGTTCGACGGCCTGACCTTGGTGGTGTCGCCTCTGATCGCCTTGATGCAGGACCAGGTGATGCAGCTCAAGCAACTGGGCGTGCCGGCGGCGTTCCTGAATTCCACCCTGACGCACGCGGAATACGTCCGGGTCACCCGGCGCGTGCGCCAAGGCGAAATCAAGTTGCTTTATGCTGCGCCGGAAACCTTGGTCCGGCCGGAGACCTTGCGTCTCCTGGGGGACAGTCGGTTGTGTTGCATCGCGGTGGACGAGGCCCATTGCATTTCCGAATGGGGCCACGATTTCCGGCCGGAGTATCGCCAACTGCGCGAGGTCCGAAGCCGGTTTGCCGACGCGGTTTGCCTGGCGTTGACGGCCACCGCCACGCCGCGCGTGCGCCAGGACATCCGCGAGCAATTGAGCATCCCGGCCCAAGGCGAATTCGTGGCCAGTTTCGACCGCCCCAACCTCTACCTCGCCGTTCGCCGGCGACAACGGGGGCTTCCCCAACTGCTGGCCTTCCTGGAACAGCATCGCGGGCAGTCGGGCATCATCTATTGCTCGACACGCCGGCAGGTGGATCGGCTGAGCGAGCAGCTCGGCGCTGCGGGCTGGCCCAACCTCCCGTATCACGCGGGCCTCGAGGACGACGTCCGCCGCGAGCATCAGGAACAGTTCATTCGTGACCGCGTGCCGATCATGGTGGCCACGATCGCCTTTGGCATGGGCATCAACAAGTCGGACGTGCGGTTCATCGTTCATTACAACCTGCCGAAGAACCTCGAGCACTATTACCAGGAGATCGGCCGGGCCGGACGCGACGGCCTGCCCGCCCATTGCCTTTTGCTCTATTCGCGGAGCGATGCAATCACGATCGAGCGCTTCATCGAAGAAGGCGCGGAGAGTGAACGACCGGGGCGCGAGGCGCGGTTGCGGGCCATGCTGGACTATGCCGAAACCACCGGCTGCCGGCGCGTGCCGCTGCTGGGGTATTTTGGCGAAACGCATCCGGGCGCATGCGGCCAGTGTGATCATTGCGTGACCGCAGCGCCGGAAACGGCCGCCGCCTCCGCGCCCGAGCCTCCGACACCGCTCGAGGACGTGACAGTCCAGGTGCAAAAACTCCTTTCCTGCGTTCATCGCACAGGCCAGCGGTTTGGCGCGACGCATGTGGTGGACGTTTTGCGTGGTTCGCGATCAAAGAAGGTCCTCCGATGGGGGCACGACCAGCTAACGACCCACGGC
>RFJD01000147.1 GCA_003695015.1 Verrucomicrobiota bacterium
ACGTTGTCCAAGGTGATGCGCCGCAGTTTTTCGAAGATGATCCTCCGACCCGGCCCGGTGTGGACGATGTTGGTCCGGTGGAAGGGATTGGCCACGCCCAGTTTTTCGCCGCCGGTCGGGGGATTCCACGCATTCTCCACCTCGTAAATCTTGTTCTTGGCCCAATTCTCCCGTTTGCGGGCCTCGATTTGGTAACGCGCTTCGTCGATGAGCCGGATGTAATAATCCGCGGCCTCGTTCATGGGGTCCATTTCGAAGGCCTGCTTGAGCTTGGCGCGCGCCTCTTCGTACTTGCCCATCTCGTAAAGCAGCCGGCCGTCTTGGACGAGGGTGTTGATCTCGACCTGTTGCTTCTCGGCCTCGGGCACCATGGCCAGCACCTCCTTGCTGGGTCGCTTGCCGGCCAGCTCCTTCTCGGCCTTGGCGATCTTGGCCTTCAGTTCCTGCGCCTCCTCGTTGCGGGGATCCACCCGAAGGACGCGCGAGACCTGGATGTTGGCGTCGGTGTATTGGGCGCGGTTGTAGGAACGTTTGGCCAAGGCCAAGTACACCTCGCTGAAGCCGGCGATGGTTTGCGCCTTTTCCACCTGGATGGTGGCGTCGCCGATCTCCTGCACCAGCGACCAGGCCCGCTCATACAAGCGGGCGGCCTGGGCCAGGTCGCCCTTGGCACGGACGGCCGCCGCCTCCTGGAGCGTGCTGCGGAGAAGGATGGTTTTCTCCTGACGCCGGACGGCTTCCTCCTGCGCGGCTTGGTCGATGGCCGTCTGGGCCGGAGCAGGCGCCGCGGCCAGCAGCAACGACAGCGCCGAAAGGCAGGTGAAGGTGCGAATCATGGGCGTCTTTCTGATTGGCACGGGCAACATAAATCCGTTGGGCTTATCGAGCGGCATTTCGCTGAATGGTCGTCCGCTTGAGCGTATGGACGTTTTCGAGTGTAACGGCGTCGGCTTGGATGGCAACGATTTTGTAAACCTCGCCACCGAGGTTCAACTGGTCATCCACCCGCCGGCGGGGATAGTTCCGCTTGGTGGCCGCGTGGTACAGGTCCGCCGAATAGCCGGCGATTTGCTCGAAGGGCTGGTCGGCGGTGATCGTGACCTGGCGGTTGTTTTCCACCAGCTCGATGACCAAGGACTCCGGCTGGCGCGGATCGCCGTTGACTTTCACCAGCCGGAAAAAGTCGGTTTCGTCGCCGGGCGCCATGAAGCGGGCCACGCCGGATTGCTTGCTGCGTTTCTCGGAGGCTTCCCGCACCTCCTTGATCTGGTAACGGATGGTCTGGCCGCTGTCCCGCACGCCCTGGTAGATGACCCGGTCGTACAGCGGGGTGATGTTCACGACCTGGAGCTGGTTGATGCCCAAGTCCTCCTCGGGCATGGGATTGCCGTCGGGCCCCTTGATCCAACGGGCGGGGTTGAAGACGTGGTGCCCCGGCCGGGCGAAGGCTGGAAACTCCGGATGCCTGACCCGGGCCAAGAGGGCGAGGTTGCTGCTCAGGTTCAACGGTTCGAGCGGTTTGACCCGGGGACGCAGGATGCCGCCGGTGGCCTCGGAAAGGGATTGGCGGACGTTGGCCACCTCGATGGGAAGGTAGGCGGCCACCACGGCCAGGCCAAGCAACACGACGCTCAGGATGATTTTCTCGTAATGATTCTTGAGAAGCTCCATGGCTCAACGCATCAGGGTGGGATCCATGGCCCCCATGCCGTAGCGGTCCATCATGCCCGCGTCCGGGGCCGCCGGCGGGGGAGCGAAGAAGCCACCGGCCTTTTCCTCCTCGGTCAGCGGCACCACCACGTACAGCCAAGCACGCACGCGGAGGGGCCGCTCTTCCAGCAGAATGGTCTTGTTGCCGCGCACGATGGGCCCGCGGCCCATGCCCGGCATGCCCATGCCCATGCCGGCCATTTCCGGGATGCCGTAGCGGGCGGCGGCGCCCATGCCGCCCCCGGGCGGCATGCCATAACGGGCGGCGGTGCCCGGGTCCATGCCCATCGCCCCCGGCATGCCGGTCATCATGCCGTAGGGACTCATCATGCCGCCGCTCTGGAGCAGGGGGGATCCCTGGGTGTCCACCGCCACGTTCTTCGGGATGATGCAGTGGGGATTGCGGCTCAGTTCGTGGAGGAAACGGGCCAGTTCGGGAGTGAAGGCGGCAAAGGTCACCGAGTAGGGGTAGAGAATGGCCAGTTCGTTGGTGACCGGTTGACGTTCCCAATAATCGGCCGCCGCATTCTCCTCCCCATAAGGAGTGGCAGGGGTGGTGATTGACGTGGTCATTCCCCCGGAGTCCTCCTCTTTCTTGGGCAACGCAGGCCGCTTGATTTCGTCAATGGTCAGCACCCGCGCGTTGATCAGGGCTTGGGCGATCTCGCGGACGTGCACCAGGTCGCGCGTGTGGATGGGAAGCTCCTTGGGGTCGATGGACAGTTCGTAACGGATGCCGGCGAAACCAAAGGAGAAATTGGTGTTGAGCTTGATGCCGGCGCGGCGGGCCTGCCGGGTGAGGTCGGCGATCATCTGGGCCAGCCGGGCGCTGAATTCGCCGCTGCTGAGGTTCGAGGGATAGTCGAAGCGGGCGAAGGTGCTCTTGAACTCCTCGAGCAGTTGGCGCACCTGCTCGGCCTGTTTCCTGGCCGCCTCGATGTTGTTGATCTGGTTGTTGCCGGGATGGGGGTTGAGCCGGTTGAGGCGTTCGAGTTCCTGGCGCTGGGCTTCGAGGGCCGCCTTCACCTCGGCGGCTTTCCGGATCTTGCCGTAGAGGAAGTAGCCTGAACCGCCCAGGAGGACGAGCGCCACCACCCCGGCGATCACGAGCGATAGGTTCTTCTTGAGCCAGGGCATGGAGGTCAAAGCTGGATGGGCTCGGTGAGCTTGAGTTTCACCTGGAAGCTGAAGGTGCCGCTGCCGTCACCGGCCGGTTGGATCTTGCCGGAGAGGTGGGTGACGTTGGTGCCGGTGGCGTTGGTGCCGCCGCCTTGGAAGAAGGGGCTCCGGCGCAGCTCCTCGAGCAGCGCGTTGGCCACGGCATGGTCGGCGCTGGCGTAGTGGTTGGCCCAACTGATGCCGCGGCAGGTCAAATCGATGGTGTCGATCTTGTTGGTGTCCTTCTGCTCGCCGCCGCCCAACAAGCTCGGATCGCCGCCCGTCATCCAAGCCTCCTCGCTGGCCAAGCTGTCCCCCTCGGCGGCGGCGCCACTGGGTGGAAGCAGACCATAACGCTCCATCATGCGGCGGTCCATCTTGGGCTTCCCCTCGTCGTAGTCCGTCATCGTAAAGCCGAAGCCGGCGGTCTCCGGGTCCATGCCCTCCTTGGCCATCCGCTCGACCCAGACCGCGGGCCGAATGCCCGGGAATTGCCGGGCCACGGCGGCTTGGGCGCGCTCCATGGCGCCGCGGATCTCGGAGATCATGTCGATGAACAGGAACCGCTCCCGCGCCCAACCGGCGAACTGGTCCAACTCATCCTGCGCGCTCCGCAACTCGTTCAGCGCCGCTTTCAACTGACGCTCCTTGCCTTGGAGCACGGTGACCTGCGGAGCGCGCTCCTCGATGGCGGCCTGCCGCACCTCGGCGACTTTCTCGAAGAACCAGCTCAGGGCAAAGATGGCCAGCAGAAGGCTGACCAAGGTACCGATGAAATAGGGCTTCTTCTGGTTGAACTGCTGCCGCTTGAGGATGCTGCGCGGCATCAGGTTCAGCTCGATGGGGCAGCGGGTTGGTTCCCGCAGCGCCACGCCCACCACCTCGCCGAAAGCGTGGGCATACTTGGCCAGATCCTCCAGATCGACGTCGTCCTCGATCTCGACGTTGCGGAACGGGTTGAAGTACTCGACCGGAAGATTGAGTTTCTCGGCGAAGAACTGGGCGGTGTAGGCCATGATCGAGGCCCCGCCGCTCAGGTACAGGCGTTCGGGGGCCTTGCCGCCCTGTTGGCTCCGGTAGAACTGGATGGTCTGGTTGACCTGGATGTGCAGGCGGGTCATCACTTGGCGGGCGATCTTCGAGATGGCCGCCTGGTGCGGATTGTCCGGCTCCTCGTAGGCGCCGCCCAGACTCACGAAGCCCTCGGCGATCTTGATCTTCTCCGCCTCGACGAACGGCAGCTTGGCCTCCGCCGCGAACTCTTGGGTGATGGCGTTGGCGCCGATGTTGATGCTGCGGCAGTAGAACTTGTCCTTGTCGAAAAACAGGACATTGCTGCTCTTGGCGCCGATGTCCAGGAGCATGCTGCAGCCTTCCACGTCGCCGTAGTTGTAGCGGAAGGCGTTGCCCAAGGCCGCCGGCGACACGTCCACCAGGTCCACCCGCAGGCCGGCCGCCTCGGCCGCCGAAAAGAGCTTCTCGACCTGGACGGTCTTGGTCGCCACCAACAGAACCTCCAACTCCCCGGAGGGCAGGGCCCCCAGAATCTGGTAGTCCCACACCACCTCCTCCAGCGGGAAGGGAACGTTTTGCTGGGCCTCGTACTGGATGATCTGGGTGGCTTTGGAGGCGTCAACCGGCGGCAGCTTGATGAACTTGTTGAACACCTGGAAGCCGGGGGCGCAGACGAGGGCGCGCCGGGACTGGAAGATCTTGCGCCCCATCAACTCCTGCAGGCCGCGCTGGACGACCCCCTCGCGGGCGGCTTCCTGGGCGCCGGCAAACCCGAGGGATTTGACGGCGTAGCGCACCAGCCGCAGCGCGCCGGCCTCGGTGACGCGGAACTCGGCGGCCTTCAGCGTGTTGGCGCCGAAGTCGATGCTCAGAAATGATTTGTTCGCGTTCAGCATCGCTCTGGCTCGACCCGGGTAAAACAAGCGCGGCCGCCCTCCGGCGGCTTTGGCCCGACCCTCGTCGAGAAAGTTCGGTGGTGGTTACTGGAAACCCGCCAGCCGGTCAAACAGAAAAAACCGGCTCCCCCCATGCCTGCGACCCGGGCGGCCTCCGGCCCGCCGCCCTGCCGGCCCCCAAGGCCGGACGGGGAGGTGACCAACGGTTTGGAATGGGCTCGGGTCGAGCGCATGCGCCGGGGAATTGAAGCAAGAAACGTGCGCATTCCGAAACGAAAATGGCGGCCGCCCTCCGGAAGCTGCAGACTCAACGGGCGCCGTCGCCGCTCAAAACCACCGGGATCGTTCGCAGCAGGATCTTGATGTCCAGCCACAGCGACCAGTTGTCGATGTACTCCAAGTCCAGCCGCACCCATTCCTTGAAGTCCTTCAGGTCGTTGCGACCGCTGATCTGCCAGAGACAGGTCAACCCGGGCTTGACGCTCAGCCGCCGTCGATGCGCCAGGTCGTCGAACCGGGCCACCTCGCTGACCGGCAACGGCCGCGGCCCCACCAGGCTCATCTCCCCTTTGAGCACGTTGAACAACTGCGGCAGCTCGTCGATGCTGAACTTGCGGAGGAAGCGGCCCACCGGGGTGACCCGCGGATCGTTGGTGACCTTGAAGACCGGTCCGGACATTTCGTTGAGCGCCTCCAGCTCGTGCTTCCGCTGCTCGGCGTCGGTGACCATCGAGCGGAATTTCAGCATCACGAAGGGCCGTCCGTTCAGACCGGCGCGTTCCTGGCGGAAGAGGATGGGGCCGGGGGAGGTCAGTTTGATGGCCAGGGCGGCCAGGGCCATGACCGGGGCGGTCAGGATCAACAGGGCGAGCGACCCCACCACGTCGATCCCCCGCTTGGCCAACGCCGCCCAGGACGTGTCCGGTCCGCTCCGGAACACCAGCATGGGCAGCCCGTACAGGTCGTCCACGTAGGTCTGGGAGATCTGCGTCTTGAAGAAATCAGCCAGCAGCCAGACCTCGACGCCCTCCCGCTCGCAGACCTCGATGGCGGCCTCGATCTGGCCGAAGTAGGTGTGGCGGGCGTTGATGATGACGGCGTTGGCCGAATGTTCGTGCATCAGCTCGACCAGCCGGCTGATGGGCTCCTCGTTGATGTTGAGCCGGGCCACGACCTCGAGGTTGTCCGCATGCCGCTGACGGAGGTTGCCCTCCATGCGGTCGGTGTCGCTTTCGGTGCCCACCAGGATCAACCGCCGCATCCGCTGGGAACGGCCCGCCCCGCTGCGGACCCAGCGCTGATAGATCTCCTCCTTCAGGTAGATGACGCCGAAGCTGATGGCGCCGAAAAACACCACCACCGACCGGGCGATGTCCCCGCTGGCACGGAACAACCACATGGCGATGATCACCGCCACGGTCAGGCCGCCGCAGGCCTTGGCCAGTTGCCAGGCCGTCTGCCGGCGCGAGCACAACAGCGGCCGGTCGTAGAACCCTTGGACGTGAAGGAACAACGGCCCGCCCGGAATGACCATCAGCAACAGCCACCAGTAGTCCTCGAACGGCCCGATGACCGGACTGCCCCCGAAGATCGAGAACTGCCAGTGGCTGCGGAGCTTGTGGGCCAGATAAAAGCTCAGGCCGAACAAGACCGCATCGACGAGCTTTTGGACCTGCCCGCGAAGTCTGCGTTGGCGTCCGAGCATGTGTGTGTCAGCGACGGTGCGACGGATCGTTGATCCGGGAGGCGATTAAACGACAGGGCTCTCGGAAATTCAATCTCCGATTCCCCCTGCGGCCCGGACCGCGCCGGGGCCTTTTTCGGGCAGGGTGACGCGCTGGAAGGCCGGCGCCAGCGCGGCGATGAAACGCTTCACCCGCTCCGCCGTGTCCGGCTCCTCGCCCGGATCGCATTGGGCAAAACAGGAGATGTACGCCCAGCGCGGCAACCGTCCCGTGCGAAACAGGTCCAGCGTCATCTTGGCCAGCCGCTCGAAATGGCCCGCAGCGATCCGGCCGTCGGCCACGAACCAGAACAGATACACGCCGCCATGCCGGACGGTCCTTCCCCCGGCCACCTCGCGCACGATGCTGGCGGTGAACAACCGCACCGGCAGCTCGTAGGCGTGGGGCCGTTTCACCGGCACTTTCACCGTCTCCCGGTGGAGGATCTGCCATCCCTGGCTGGTCAGGCAGTACTCCGGCTTGTGGATGCTGGTCCGGTCGCTGCCCATCAACACCACGTTGACGGCGATCTGGAAACCGTCCGGCGCCTGGTAAAGCCGCTTGGCGATGGTCGTGTCCTCCGGCAGCACCGCCAGTTCCGCCTCGGTGGGCGGCAGGTTGGTCGAGACATAGTTCAGCACCCGCTCCGGCAGCAAGATTTCCACCTTTTGCTTTGCGGGATCGACCACCCGGACCCGGATGCCCGGCTCGCCCAGTTGGCGCGTGGCGCTGAGCCGGACCAGAACGCCCAACCCCAACGCCATGACCAGCAGCGCCACCGCGGCGATCGCTGTCTCGCGTCGCTTCATGCCGCCGCCCCCTCCCCGGCGTTCCCGGGCCGCTCGGGCTCCTCGCCCAACCACCGGCCCAGGAGCATCAACACCCCCAGGGCCATGGCGAAGGTCACGAAGCCGAACCAGTCATGGACGAACGCCCCGGCCTTCTGGCCGAAGGCCTCGGCGGCCAGGATGATGCTCACCAGGCGAAACACATTCCCCGCCAGGGCCAGCGGGATGGCCAGGGCGATCACCAAGCCGCGCTTCCACCACGCGCGGAACGTCATCCAGCCGTAGGCGGTCGTCAGCGCCAGCAGGGTGATGACGCTGCGCATGCCGCTGCAGGCGGCCGCCACCTCGTAGGTGTAGCGGCCCTGCGGATCGAAAAGCTGCACTCCCACCTGCAGGATCGGGATGCCCAGCAGGTTGCGGGCAATCCACACCGAGATGTCGGCCGACACCGCCCGCAACGGCACCGTCAGCGGCTCGGCCACGCCCGTCAGCGGCACGCAAAACACGAACATCACGAACGGGAAGAACGACGCGACAGCCAGCCGCCAGCCCCACACCGTGGCCATCAGGGCGTACAACCCGGCGAACATCGCCACCACCGAGACCTGCGGTTGCTGGGCGGCGTATCCCAGCACGTGCAGGCCCATCGCCCCGGCCAAGCCGATCAAGCCCGGCCACCAAAGCCGGGTCGGCACCCGCGCCAGCTCATCCCGCTTCCACCAGAACAGCCCCAGCACCACGAAGGGGATCAGGCTGCCGTGGGCGTCGTCCGATCCCGGCGCGTCGTAGGCGTTCTTCATCCAGCGAAACAGCGAGGGGGAATCGACGTAGCCGAAAGTGGCGTTGCCGTAGAAGTGGAACAGGGCCAGCCAGGCGGCCGCCAGGCCGAAGAAAAGCCCTTTCCGCGGGATGGCGGCCCACACCTTGGGCAGTTCCTCCCGGAACTCTTCCAAACCGGTCTTCGCGCGCGGCGCCGGCTGCTCGTTGGCGGCGGCTTCGGCCATGCTCATCCAATCCCGTCCGCGCATCAGACCCCAATCCCTCCGGCCGGACAACGAAAAACGGCCACCGCTTCCGGCCGACCCGCAGACCGCCGGGAACAACCGGAAAAGCCGTTGCCAGCCGGCGAGGCTGGCGGCATCGTCGGGGCATGGCGCAACCGCTGGCGCTGGTCTTCTACGAACGCCTCCTGCCGGGCCAACCGCTCATCAACCGCCTGCGCGATCTCGATTATCGCGTGCGGGCGCTGGATGCACCGGGCGAGGTCCTGACGGCGGCCTCCCACGAGCGGCCCATGCTGCTGTTCCTCGAACTGGGCGTCCATGCCGCGGAAGTCTGCGCCGTGATTCGCAAGCTGCGTTCCTCGGGCGACACCGCCCACATCCCGGTGTTTGTCTGGCCGGGGCACCTCGACCGGCCGGCCCGCCAGCAGGCCGTGCGGGAGGCCCAGGTCGCCGGCGCCGCCGTGCTCAGCCCCGGCCCGCAGATGATTGAGCAGTTGCCGGAGCTGATCGCCCAGAGCCTGGACTTCTCCTGAGCGGCGGCCGCCTTCCCGAGGTCACCGCCGCCAACCGGACGTCCCGGCGCAAGCCACCGGGGCGCCGCGACCGTCAGCCGCCCGACTCAGCCCTCCAGCGAGGCGAGGATGCCGCCGATTTGCTCGCGCCGCGCCTGCAGCTCCGCCAGCCGGCCCCGGTGTTCCTCGATCACCCGCGCCGGAGCGCGCTCGGCGAACTTCGGGTCGGCCAGGCGTTGCTCCAGTTTGCCGACCTCGGCCTCGATCTTCTCCAAATCGCGGCGAAGGCGGGCGGCTTCCTTGGCCGGGTCGATGACCCCTTCCAAGGGCAGGTACAGCTCGCCGAGCTTCGGCGAAAGCACCGCCGGGGTGCCGCGGGGCGGTTGCCAGTCGCCGTCCACCCGGAGCGAGCCGGCGTTGAGCAACAGGCGGATGACCTCCGCCTCGTGGGCTTCGAGCCGGCCGGCGGGTTTGAGGACGAAGTCCAGCTTGCGCGAGGGCGGGAGGTTCAGCTCCCGGCGGAGGTTGCGGCCGCGGCTGACCAGATCGTACTTGGCCTCGGCCAGTTCGGCGGCGGTTTCGTCCAGGCCGTAGTGGGCTTTGAAGTCCTCGTCGAACGGCTTGGGCCAGCGGGCGTTCATGATGGTCAGGCCGCCCTGGTCGGGGGGCAGATCCTTCGCATAGCCCAGGCTCTGCCACAGCTCCTCGGTGATGAAGGGGAGGAAGGGGTGGAAGAGTCGCAGGATGTGGGCGAGGACGAAATCCAGGACGGCGAGGGTGTTGGCCTTGCGGGCGGGGTCCTCGCCGTAGAGGGCCGCCTTGGCCGCCTCGAGGTACCAGTCGCAGAACTCGCTCCAGAAAAAGCGATAGAGGGTGGCGGTGGCCTCGTTGAAGCGGTAGCCGGCGAAGGCGGCGTCCAGCTCGCGGATGGCGCGGTCCAGGCGCAGCAGGATCCAGCGGTCGTCGCTGCTGAGGAGTTCGGGCCGGATCTCGGCCTCGACCTCCCCGGCCTGCAACTGCCGGAAGCGGCAGGCGTTCCAGAGCTTGTTGCAGAAGTTGCGGCCCAGCTCGACGTCCTTTTCGTCGAACAGGACGTCCTGGCCGAGGGGCGCGCTGCGCATGGTGCCGAAGCGGAGGGCGTCGGCGCCGTACTTGGCGATGAGGTCCAGCGGGTCCGGCGAGTTGCCCAGCGTCTTGGACATCTTCCGGCCCTGCTTGTCGCGGATGATGCCGGTGAAATAGACGTTCCGGAACGGCAGCTCGCCCATGAACTCGTAACCGGCCATGATCATCCGGGCGACCCAGAAGAAAATGATGTCCGGACCGGTGACCAAGTCGCTGGTGGGGTAGAAGGTCTGGAGCGTGGCGTTGCGGGCGTCCTGCTCCGGATCGCCGGTCCAGCCCATGGTGGCAAACGGCCAGAGCCAGGAGCTGAACCAGGTGTCCAGCACGTCCGGGTCCTGCTCCCAGCCCGGTCCGGGGCAATCAAACTGGCAGCGCGTGAAGGCGGGGTCCCGGTTGACATCCTCCACCAGGTCGGCCAACCTTAACGCCGAGCCTGACGCAGGCCGTGAGGTCGGGTCCTTCGGGGCCCGCACCTCCGGAGACTTGGCACCGTCAGGCTCGCCTTTTTCTTCCCGCCACAGCAGCACCGTCTGGTGGTCGTACAACCGCAGGTTCGAGGGGAACACCTTGACGCGGAATTTCACCCGGAACAGTTGGTCCCCCAGGCGGAGTGCCGCCAGGTAGGTCTCCACCGCCAGCACCTGCGGGGTGGGTGGCCGGTGGGGTTCGGTGGCCACCCGAACGGCATGCCGGATCAACGCGGGCAGGGCGGGGACCAGCTTCACGTTGGCCACACCGAAGTGGGAGAAGCCGTGTTCCAGGCTCGACTTGTGGACGGTGATGGGCTGGCCGGTGTCGAGGTTCAGGAAGCTCTGTCCCAGGATGCCGTGGCGGGCGGCATACTCCATGGCCGCGCGACGCAGCTCCTTGATGTTGCGGCCCGGCAATTCGCGGCCGGTCAACTCGGGAACCACCAGCCGCCGCCGGAGCTTGCCATGCCCTTCGCTGTACCAGACCGGAATCCGGTGCCCCCACCAGAGCTGGCGGCTGATGCACCAGTCCTGCAGGTTGTCCAGCCAGTGGAGGTAGGTCTTGACCCAGCGGTCCGGATGAAACCGCATCCGGCCGGGGGGCGGCTCGCCGGGCGCCGCCCCGCCGTCCTCGACCGGCGGCAGGACGCATTCCCGGGCCTGCTTCACCGCCGGGTACCGGAGAAACCACTGTTCGCTGAGGCGGGGCTCGATGGGCACCCCGGCCCGCTGGCTGAAACCGACGTTGTGCTCGTACGGCTCCTCGCGGACGAACACGCCGGCCTCGCGCAATTGCTCCACCGCCACGCGCCGGGCCTCGAAGCGGTCCAGCCCGGCCAGCTTCTCCCCCGCCAGGGCGTTCATCGTGCCGTCCGGGTTCATGATGTCCACCGCCGGCAAGCCGTGGCGCTGGCCGATCTCGAAGTCCGCCTTGTCATGCGCCGGCGTGACCTTCAACACGCCGGTGCCGAACTCGAACTCGACATGCTCGTCGCCGACGATGGGCATGATGCGTTGTTCGACCGGCAGTTCCGGCGCCAGCGGGCGCAGGACGTGTTTGCCGATCAGGTGGGCGTAGCGCGGATCCCGGGGATGCACGGCCACGCCGGTGTCGCCGGGGATCGTCTCGGGCCGGGTGGTGGCGATGGTCAGCCACGTCCGCCCCTGCTCATCCTGTTCGGGACCGGGAAACGCCCCCTCCGGCAACTCCGTGGCCGCCGCCTCGGGCGGGACCGCCGGCGGCCCCTCCGCCCGCCAGGGGGTCCCATCCGGCTCGACGACCAGCACGCGGAAATAGTAGAGCGCGCCTTTCTGGGGCTTCATTTCGACCTCCTCGTCGGACAGGGCCGTGAGCGAGGCCGGGCACCAGTTGACCATCCGATGGCCGCGATAGATGAGCCCCTTGCGGTAGAGATGGACGAAGGCCTTCTGGACGCAGCGGGAGTAATCCTCGTCGAGGGTGAACCGTTCCCGCGTCCAGTCGCAGGAACAGCCGAGCTTCTTGAGCTGTTGGATGATGATCCCGCCGTGTTTCTCCTTCCACGCCCAAACCCGCTGGAGGAACGCCTCCCGGCCGAGGTCGTAACGGGTCTTGCCCTCCTCGCGCAGGAGGGCTTTTTCGACCTGCACCTGGGTGGCGATGCCGGCGTGATCGGTGCCGGGCAGCCAGAGGACCTCCTTGCCGTCCATCCGGGCCTTGCGGGCGAGGATGTCTTGGATGGTGTTGTTGAGGACATGCCCCATGTGGAGCATGCCGGTGACGTTGGGGGGCGGGATGACGATGGAATAAGCCGGCCGCCCCGGCCCCACGCGGGCGGGGTCGGCGGTGAAGCAACCCTGCTTCACCCAGAAGTCGTACCACTTCTCTTCGACGGCGCGCGGATCGTACGCTTTGGGGATCGTGCTCATGGCTGGCTGGGAAGACCACCGCCCGGCGCGACGCGGCCGGCGCGGGAGGAAATTTCGAGGGAACGTGCCGTCCGGGGACCCATGGCGTCAGGAGCGGTGGCGCAACAGTGCGTACTCGACGCTGTCCACCAACGCTTGGAGGCTGGCCTCGATGATGTTCTCGCTCACGCCCACCGTGCCCCACTCCCGGCGCCCGTCGGAGGACTGGATGAGCACGCGCGTGCGGGCGGCGGTGCCGGTGGCGCTGTCGATGATCCGGACCTTGTAATCGGTGAGGCGCACCTTCCGGAGCGGCGGGAAAAACCGGCCCAGCGCTTGGCGCAACGCGCCGTCCAGCGCATTCACCGGCCCGTCGCCCTCGGCCACGGTGTGGGCGACCTGATCCTTCACCCGCACTTTGACGGTGGCCTCGCAGATCGAGGCGCTGGAGTCCCGGCGCATCGAGACATGATAGGCGTCCACGTTGAACAGCAGCTCCGGGTTGTGCTCG
>RFJD01000602.1 GCA_003695015.1 Verrucomicrobiota bacterium
AAAGATCCGGACGCCCCGTGGGCCAACTACACCAAGGGCCTGTTGCTCCAGCTCCAGCAGCGCGGCATCCGGCCCGGCGGCTTCAACGCCCTCATCCACAGCACCGTGCCCTTGGGCGCCGGCCTCAGCAGCTCGGCCGCCCTCCTGGTGGCCAGCGCGCTCACCGTCCGCAAGCTCTACCCCTACGTGCTCGAAAGCGACGACCAAGGCCGGATGACCGCCGCCCCCGCCCCGGCGATGACCGACGCCGAACGCCTCCTTTTGGCCAAGGCCTGCCAGGCGGCGGAAAACCGGTTCGTCGGCGTCAATTGCGGCCTGCTGGACCACATCTCCAGCCTCTTCGGCAAGGCGCACCACGTGATCCGGATCGATTGCCTGCACCTGACGGTGGACCACGCGCCGTTGCCGGAGGATGTGGCGGTGGTGGTTTGTCACAGCGGCGTCCGCCATGCCTTGGTGGGCGGCGAGTACAACGAACGCCGCGCCCTCTGCGAAAGCGCCGCCGCCAAGCTCGGCGTGCCCGCCCTGCGGTTCGTGGACTTGGAGGGACTGGAAGCCGGCCGCAACAAGCTCACCGACCGCGAGTACGGCTGCGCCCTTCACGTGGTCGGCGAAAACGACCGCGTCCAGCGCGGGGCCGCGGCGCTGGAAGCCGGCGACCTGGAGACCTTTGGCCGGTTCCTCTACGACAGCCACGAAAGCTCACGGGTCAACTTCCTCAACAGTTGCCCGGAACTGGACGTCTTGGTGGAGCTGGCCAGGCAACACCCCGCCTGCATCGGGGCCCGGCTCTCCGGCGGGGGCTTCGGCGGGGCGACGTTCAACCTGGTCCGCGCCGAGGGAGCCGAGGCGTTCCGCGCCCATCTCCTGGAGGGTTACCGGAAGAAAACCGGTCGCGAGGCGCAGGCTTGGATCTGCGACGTCGTCGATGGCGCGGCTTGAAGCGTCCGTGCGACCGGACCGCTTTCCGCCCTCTGCCCCGTTTCCGTCCGTGCGGCGGACCGGCCCCATGTGGCGGGTTGACGCCCTCAACCTGCCGGCTGGCCGGCCGCCGCCCGATCCAACGCCTGCAGCACGGCCGAGGGCGTCAGCAGCGTCGGCAGCACCTCCGGCGGCCGGCTGGGATCGGCCGGATACACCAGCACCAACGGCACCCCCGCACGCCCAAAACGCCGCAACTCGGCGGTGATTCGCGGATCGCGCCGGGTGTAGTCGCCCTTCAGCGCCACGACGTTCAGCTCCTCCAGTTTTCGCCGCACCTCGTCGATTTCGAGGCTCGTCCGCTCGTTGAGCTTGCAGGTCAGGCACCATTGGGCGGTGAAATCGACCAACACCGGCCGGCCTTCCGCCCGGGCGGCCGCCACGGCTTCGGGGCTCCACGGCTGCCACGGAATGCCGTTCTCGCGCCGCATCAGGGACGCGGAGGCATCCCCGCTTCCAGCCGCCGCCGGATGGCGCCAATCCAGTTCCCGTTCCAGCGTCCAGCCGTAGCCCACCGCCAGCACGGCCAACGCCACCCAACGGGCCCAACCGCGGCGTTGCAACTGGCCGAACCGACCGTACACCCAGGCGGCCAGGCCCACGAACACCAGGAACAACCCCACCCATAGCACGCCCTCGGTGCCCCATTGATCGCCCACGATCGACAGCAACCAGATCGCGGTCGCCAACATCGGGAAACCGAGCACCACCCGGAACGTCTCCATCCACGGCCCGGGCTTGGGCATGACGCGCTGGAGCCCCGGAAACCAGCTCAACGCCAGAAACGGCGACGCCAAGCCCAGACCGATCATCGTGAACGCGGCCATGATGACCGGCGGCGATTGCGTCATCGCCCAGCCGGCCGCGGTGGCCAGCATCGGCGCCACGCACGAAGCGCCCAACACCACCGCCAGCACCCCGTTGAAAAAACTGCCCGCCAATCCCTCGCGGCTGGCGAGCCGGTGGGCCGAGGTCGCGGCGCCGCCCGGCAGGATCACCTCGAACAACCCGAAGAGGTTCAACGCCACCACCGTCACCAGCACGGTCACGCCCACGACGAAACGCGGGTCCTGAAACTGCTGTCCCCAGCTCACCAGACGCCCCGCCACCACCAGGCCGCCGATCGTCCAGAACGACACCAGCACCCCCAGCGTGTACACCACACCGTGGCGCCGCCGTTCCGCCGCGCTTTCGGCGCTTTGCCGCACCAGCCCGAGCACCTTCAGCGACAGGATCGGCAGCACGCAGGGCATCAGGTTCAGGATCAACCCGCCGAGAAACGCCACCAACAACTTGCCCCACAAGGACCCCGAACCGCCCGCGGCGGACGGCGCCGGTTCGGCCGCGGCCACCGCCGGTGGTGTCTCCACATCACCCGGACGCAGCGTCACCTCGACGCCGCGCACGACCCGGTTGCTCGCCACCATCGCCAGCAGGCCCGGAATCTCCGCCGGCCAGTCGCCATCGAAACGCGCCGCCGTCTTGCGTAGGAGAAAACGACCGCCGCCGCTCCCGGCCTCGATCGTCCCGGGCCGAAGCTCCCAGTTGCCGCCCGTGTAGGCCAAGAATTCGCCGGGGGCAAAGTCCTCCGGTCCCCGTCCCTCGATCAACAACGTGCGCTCCTCGCCTTCCGCCGGGCCCTCCCAATGGGCGCTCACTTCCACGCGCGGGTCCGGACGCGGCACCTGCTCGCGCCAGCGGGCGATCTCTTCGGCGGCGTCCGAGGGCGTGCGCGGCGAACCCACCTTCAACACGGCGCTCACCTCGGCGTCGCCCGGCAGGCAGGCTTCCATGCATTCCAGCCAACTGACCCGGGCTTTCAGCGTGTGCTCGCCCGGGGCGAGGTCGGGAGCCAGCCTCAGGGGAACCAGCAGCAGCACCTCGTCGTGATAGACGTAGGTGGTGATGTCGGAGGCGGTGTGGATCTCGGGCAACGGCCATTGGATGGCGCCGGCCTCGATGCCTTCGGGCAGGGTCCACGCGATCTCGGTGGCCATGCCGGACTCGCCCGGGTTGCGCCAGTACGTGTGCCACCCAGGCTTCATCGTGAGCTTCACCGCCGCCCAAACCTCCGAGCCGGGCGGCGCCTGGGTCGCCTCCAGCAGCAACGCGGCCGACGTGGCCGGCCCTTCGGACGTGCCGCTGGCGGGACTCGACGCGCTCACCCCCGGCGGCTCCAAACTGAACCCGCCGAACGAAGGCTGGGCCATCGCCGCCCAACCCGCAGCCAGAGCCATTGCTGCCGCCCCGACGCGGCGGGACCGTGACGGGCGCTCGGATTTCATCGGCTGAACCGGTTTCTTCATGCTGATACGACGTCCGGGCGGGCAGGATGTTCCCAAACGCCGGCCGGCACAAGCTGGAGCGGGTCGGCCCGTGCGCGAAGGCCGCCCCACCCCTTGTCCAACGCCATGACCTGAACTTCCCCCCCAGCGCACCCCGGTGAAATCGATCCCGGGACAAGGCCCGATTCCCTTCCCTCAACAACCGCAACGGCTCTGCTGCACGGTCCTGCGCCTGGCGTTTCCACCAACTCTCCTCCCATCGGCAATCAAACGGAATCCCCGCGGCGCGGCGATG
>RFJD01000603.1 GCA_003695015.1 Verrucomicrobiota bacterium
CTCAGGGATGCCTTGCGCCGGGCGCTGCCGAAAGGCCACTCGCTGGCCAGCTTCACCAGCCCGGCCTTGACCGGGTTGGCTTCGATGTAGCGGACGGTTTGGGCATAGTGCTCGGCGTTGCGGATGTAGCGGTCGTGATACTCGCGGAACCAGAACGGACCGGACCGGCCGAGGAGTTTGTTGGCTTCGGAGGCGGTGAAGGACTTCCAGGAATGCACGACGTCGGCCAAGGGCCAGCCTTGGCGTGTCTCGATGAGCACATGGACGTGATTGGGCATGACACACCAGGCCAGCAGGCGGTAGCGCTGGCCGTCGAAATGGAGCAGGGCGTTCTCGACCAGTCCGGCGATGCGGGGATCGCGCAGCCAACATGCGCCGTGGCCGGCGTCCTCGTACTGCTCGATGCGCCGTCGCAGTTCGATCTGGCGATCGGCCAAGCGATCATCCCCCGCATTCCGGGCAGCACGGCCCCTTCGCCCCTTGGGAGCGCCGCCATCCTTGGCGGCGTGTGCCGCCGGCTGGGAAGCCGGCGCTCCCCGGGGTGGCTGGGAAATCGGCGCTCCCGGAGCGCCGGCGTCTCTGCCGGCTCTTGCAGCGCTGGGATCTCTGCCGGCCGTTGGAGCGCCGGCATCCTTGCCGGCCCTTGGAGCGCAGGCATCCTTGCCGGCGCGGTCCCAGGGACCTTTGCCTATCGCCGTCAGGCCCAACTCCGCCTGCCATTGGGCGACCATCTCCTGCGGCACGGCATCGTGGAGCCGGAAAGTGACGAATTGGATCATGCCGGGATGATCCCAGTGGGGCAGATAACCCCGAGAATGCCAGCCGCGGTGCGGTTCGGGTGAGCTGACGTTGGTCACGACGCGGGAAGTCTCCCGGCTGGCCGGGACATACGATGGCTGACCGACGGTCGGAGCGCTGCCATCCGTGGCGGCGTCTGCTGCCGGCTGGGAAGCCAGCGCTCCTTGGGCCGGCCGGGAAGCCAGCGCTCCTTGGGCCGGCTGGGAAGCCGGCGCTCCGAGGGTTGGTTGGGAAATCGGTGCACCGGGAGCGCTGCCATCCTTGGCGGCATCTGCTGCCGGCAAAGATGCCGGCGCTCCTTGGGCCGGCTGGGAAGCCGGCGCTCCCAAGGGTGGTTGGGAAGCCGGCGCTCCCGGGGGCGGGGCTTCCAGTTCCACCTCGACCCAGGCCTCCTTGCCCTTCTTGGTCGAGAGCATGAAGGTCGAGGCCAGCGGCACGTCCACATGGCGGAAGGCGGGGTTGGGGCTCTTGACCGTCCGCGCCCAGAGCCAGGCGATGACGGTCAACTCGCGGCCCTCGTACTTCTTCAGGTCGGGCCGCTCGCGCACCATCGCGGGTGTGACGGTCACCTTGGGGTAGAGGTGGCCGATGCGCTTTTCGGCCTCGTCGCGCATCCATTGGCCGTAGTAGCGCACGTCCTCGGCCAGGCCCTGCGCGCCTTTCCACTTCCGGGCAAGGAGGGTCTTCTCCGCCCGGGCGGCGGGGTTCACCGGCGGCAGGCCGGCAAACCGGGGCGGGATCTCGATCATGGCCTTGTTGATGAGCACGGCCACGGGGTTGAGGTCGGAGGCGTACGCTTCGAGCCCGAGCCGCTGGGCCTCCAGCGGCAACGCCCCGCCGCCGGCAAAGGGATCGTGGAAGGCGGGGAGGCGGTCGGGGTTGAAGAGTTCGGCGGCACGGGGATGGCCGGCGTGGTCCCGACAGGTCCGGCGCCAGCTCTTGCGGATTTCCTCCCGGGCCTGTTCGAGGAGGCGTTCGTTGGTGGTGTTTTCCCACCGGACCAGTTGTTCGAGGAGCCGGAAGAGGCGCTGGCGTTCGAGGTCGGCCAAGATTTCGTCGAAGCCGGGGTGGCGTTCGCCGGGGCGGAGCCGGCGGCCGAAGCGGCGTTCGGCCTCGAGGACCAAAGGCGGCCGGGCCCGCAGTTCATCGAGGTAGGCGGAGGGGTCATCGACCATCTGGGCGAAGATGACGGCCCGGGCGGCGGCCAAGGGGCGCCGGGCCCACCAGAGGTGGAGGGTGGAGGGATGGCCGTGGCGGATGGACTTCTCGCGGGCGGAAGCCGCGTTGATGGCATCCAGCGGCAGGGCGACTTCAATGAGCTTCTTGCGGGGAGTCATGGTCGGGGGGTGATTGGCTGCAGGTATCCTGGCTGCCCTGACTGTTTTGGTCTGTGGTGCAGCCATCCTGGCTGCCCTGATTGGTTGCAGGCCGGGAGTCTGCTTTTGGAGTGCGGTCCCGCGGCGGCGGGACCGCTTTCCAAAGCGCCGGAGGGCCGGTGCACTCCAAGACGCCAGCGTCCTGCGTTGGCCCACTTCCTTTCCCACATTGCCCGTCCTGATCTGATGGCAGGTGGGAAGAAGAATGCAGCATATTGGAAGCCTGCACCACACTGCCTGCCGGGCTCCGGCAGGCAAAAGGTCGGAAAGCAAATGCCGCCTTCGAGGTGGAGATGGGGCAGCTCATCCCGGCAACGCATGGGCGCCCACGCGTTTCGCAACGCCTCGAAGTCGGCATCGGTGACGGGTGGTGGTTGGGCGTCCATGGTGTTGGTTGGTGTCCCGATCAAGCCGGCGGCTCCGCCCGCGCCAGCAGTTGGGCGAAGCTGTAGTTGACGCTGGTGACCCCGAAGTCCGGCTCGCGCTGGAAGGGGCGTCGGATGTAGTGCACCCGATGGGCCCCGTCGTCGAGGAACTCGACAATGGCCAGGATGTAGTCGTCGGGCTTGTTCAGGCTGGTGAGGATCTCGTTGCGGGTGACGGTGAGGCTCGGCGCCCCGGCGACGCGGCCCTTGACCTCGAGGAAGCGGAGCCGGCCGGTCCGGGGATCGCGGCTCTCGATGTCGTAGCCCAGCTTCTCGGGCTCGCGATCCACGGGTTCGTAGCCGAGGGAACGTTCGATTTCCATGACGATGGCCCGGGCGCGGGCGGCGCTGGTCTGGGTGTCGGCGGGGGTGTCGGTCGGGGGCAGCGGTTCGCCGCGGATGGCGTGCAGGAGGCCGAGCGGCACGACGAGGGCGGCACCGACGACAACCGGAGGCGAAGCCGAGAGATGGGCCTGGCGGTCGAGTTCGGCCAACCGGCGCTGGAGCCGGGCGGCGAGTTCGTCGGCCCGGGCGCGGGCCTCGCGGGAGTTGAGGCGGGCGTTGGGTTTGCCGGCCTGTTCCTGGAGTTTGAGCTGTTCGGCGCGCGAGTCCCAGTAGGCGATCTCCTTGGTGAGGCGGTCGCGGACGGCGGCGCGGGTTTTCTCGATCCAAGCCAGACGGCGTTCGCGGACTTCCCGTAGGTGTTCGGGGACGAGGGTGGTCAGGGCCTGCTGGAGGGCGAGGCGTTCGAGGTCGCGATGGAGCCAGGCGGCTTCGGGTCGGGTGAGGATCGCGGCCGGGTCGGGTTCGTCGGGCCGGAGGGGGCGGTAGTCGAGGTAAGGGGCGTAATGGAAGGTGGTGGCGAGGAAGGGTGGGTCTGAGGCAGGCTGGGAACCTGGTTTTGGAGTGCGCCGGCCCTCCGGCGCTTTGGAAAGCGGTCCCGCCGCTGCGCGACCGCACTCCAAGACGCCAGCGTCGTTCGTCGGCCCACTTCCTTTCCCATCTTGGGTGTCTTGGTTTGTGGCAGGCCGGGAGCCTGCAGCCCATTCCGAAGCAGGTTCGGGGGCGGCGGCACGGGCCATTTCGACGTAGAGGAGGCGACGGGAAACGGTGCGCGGTTCGCCGGATGGCAGCAGGGTGGCGTCCTGGATGGCGTGTTCGAGGAAGACCAGCAGGCGTGGCTGCAGGCCGGGGTCGCGTTCGTCCACGAGGATCGCGCCGCGGCGGAGGAGGCCGCGGTGGTGTTCGAGGGTGAGGTCCAGGACGGCCTGCAGGAGGGGATGCCCGGGGCAGACGAAGGCGGCCATGGGCTTGCCGGCGGGGGCGATCAGCTCCTTCTCGAAGACGACCCGTTCGTAGCGGGAAAGCACCGGTTCGCCGATGCCGATGAGGCGGTCGCGCCGGCGGATGCGGGCGGGGACATGGGTGATTTCGTACCGGCGGGGTTCGCGCTCGCGGATGGCGCCGCCGAGGCGTTTGAAGGCTTCGAGGAAGAAGGACTCGATGTAGTGGGGCTGGAGGCGACGGGCCTCGGCGCGTTCCATGGCCTCGCGGACGCGGATGAGCCGGGAGGTGTCCATGGTTTCCTCGGCCAGGGCCCGGTGCTCGAGGAGCTGGCGGATGTGGGCGTGATCGAAGGGGTTTTCGACGGCGCGATGGAGGCGGGCGCGGACCTCGGGACGTTCGCCATAGCGGATGGCCTCGATGAGGAGGTCCTTGAGGGAACGGCCCTCGAACTGGAGCTTGCCGAGCACGTCGAAGACCTGGCCGCCGAGGGCGCGGCGGGCTTCGTCGAGTTTTTCCAGCAGGCGTTCGTAAACGTCGCCTTCGCGGGTCTCGGTGGCGACGAGGTTCCAAAGGTAGCAGACCTCGGTCTGGCCGATGCGGTGGATGCGCCCGAAGCGTTGTTCCAGGCGGTTGGGGTTCCAAGGGAGGTCGTAGTTGACCATGAAATGGGCCCGCTGGAGGTTGATGCCCTCGCCGGCGGCGTCGGTGGCCACGAGCACTTGGACCTCCGGGTCGTGGAGGAAGCTTTCCTGGGCCTTGCGGCGTTCCTCCCGGCCGAGCCCGCCATGGATGGCCACCACGGCTTGCGGCCGCCCCAACAGCGTGGCAATGCGGTCGCGGAGATAGTCGAGGGTGGCGCGGTGTTCGGTGAAGATGACGAGTTTCTCGCGGCGATCGGGCTTGGGCGGCGGCGGGTCCTGACGGCCGTAGGGCGGCGGTTCCTCCCGCAGCTCGCCCTGGATGGCTTCCGGGGTGAAGAGCTGGGCCAGGAGCTGGGCCAGCTCGCGCCATTTGGTGTCCACGCCGCTGCGCCGGACGCGGGCGGCCAGGGCTTCGAGCCGCCGGAGAATGGCGATCTCGGCACGCAACTCGGCCAGGCTGGCGGCGGCGGTGGCTTCATCGAGAATCGCCTCCTCGGCCTGCTGGACTTCGGTTTCCGGCGCGTCCTCGAGGTCGGCCAGGTCGTCCGGGTCGAGAACCGGTCCGATCCAGACGCCTCCGGCGTCGGCGTTGCGGCGGTGGGCGGCGGCGGCTTCGGGCCGGGCCGGTTGGCCGGGCCGTGAACCGTCGGCCGATGAGGGCGCCGCGGTCCCGGGGGTTTCGGCTTCGGGCCCCGGCCCGGCCTGATCGGGCAGGCCGGCAAGCGGTTCCGGGGCGGGCTGTCCTTCGGCCGGCCGGGCGGCGTTCGCGCGCTGGAACAGTTCCAGTTCCCGCAGCCGGCTTTCCAGACGTTGGCGGCGTCGGTGCAGCGACTGGTAAATGGCCTCGGGCGAGGAGGCCAGGCGGCGCTGGAGGATGGTCAGGGCGAATCCGACCGTGCCGGCGCGTTTGTTGTTCCGGAGGGCGTCGGCGCGGTTGAACTCCTCGCGGACGTACTCGGTGACCTCCTTGTAGAGACGGGCCTCGAGCTCGGAGAGTTTGTAGGGAACCGTGTAGGCGATGCGCTCGGGGAAGAGCGGCCGGCCGTCGAACCGGACCAGCTTCTCCTTGACCATGCGGCGCATCAGGTCGGAGACGTCCACCTGATGGACACCGTCGCGGAACCGCCCCTCGAAGCGGTCGCCGTCCAGCAACGCCAGGAAGAGCTGGAAGTCCTCCTCCTTGCCGTTGTGCGGCGTGGCGGTCATCAGGAGGAAATGGCGGGTCAAGCCGGAGAGGAGGCGCCCGAGCCGGTAGCGCTTGGTGTACTTGATCTCCCCGCCGAAGAAGGTGGCCGACATCTTGTGGGCCTCGTCCACCACGATCAAATCCCAGCGGCACTCGGGGGCGGCCAGTTTGGCCTGGACGTCCTCGTTGCGGGAGAGCTTGTCGAGCCGGGCGATGGCCAGCGGCGTTTCCAGGAACCAGTTGCCGGTGCGGGCGGCTTCGAGCTTGTCGTGGGTGAGGATCTCGAAGGGAAGCTGGAAACGCTGGTAGAGCTCGTCCTGCCACTGCTCGACCAGGTTGCCCGGACAGACGATGAGGCAACGTTCGAGGTCGCCCCGCACCCGGAGTTCCTTGATCAGGAGGCCGGCCATGATGGTCTTGCCGGCCCCGGGATCGTCGGCCAGGAGGAACCGCAGGGGCTGCCGCGGCAGCATGGCGTCATAAACGGCGGTGATCTGGTGCGGCAGGGGCTCGACCAGCGACGTGTGGACCGCGAGGACGGGATCGAACAGGTGCGCCAGCCGGATGCGGTGGGCCTCGGCCAGAAGACGGAAAGTGTCCCCGGGCGCATCAAAACTCCACGGCCGCCCCTCTTCGACGATCTCGAGGCAGGCTTCGTCGCTGCGGAACAGGAGGCGGTTGGCCACGTGGCCTTCGAGGTCCTTGTAGGTCAGTTCGACGACGTCCGCTCCGTGCCATTGGACATGGACGACGGTGACCGGCGTGCCGGGGAGCACGCCCCGGAGGACCGCGCCTGCCTGGAGGTCTTCGAGTTTCATGACATCTGCCGCCCGGATTTCAACGGCAGGGCCGCCATGAGACAAGCCGGGGAACGTCCGGCCACGTCGGTCGATTCCGCGGGCGCCCACCGCCAGTGCGTTGTGGTGCGGGCTTCCCGCCTGCGTTGGTTCGTCGGATGCTTCGGCTGCCGGGGCCCAACGCAAGGGCCGGCTTCCCCCGGCGTCGCCGTTGTCCCGCCGGCCGTCGTCATCCCTCCGCGCTCAGGCGGCGCTTCTCCCGTCCTCGTCCGTCACGGCCACGAACGGGCGTTTCAACAGGGCCGCCACCCGGCGGAGCACCGGCAGGACGTGGCCGACGCCCAGGGCGCAATGGTGCGTGGGCGCCTCGGCGCACCAGCGGTTGACGAACTCTACCATCCGGCAGGGGAACCGGATCCGGCTGTTGGTGTTGCCGATCTGGAGCGTCGGGCCCGGGATGCTTTCGCCCTCGGCCGCCAAGAGCTTCAGTTCGCCCCCCGCCGTCTGGGTCACGGCCAGGAGCGTGACCGGTCCCAGCTTGACGCGGGCTTCGACGCTCACGCCGTAGCCGCGTTTGCCATGGTAGAGGCCCAGCCCGCGCAGGATCGGCCGGCCTTCGGCGATCTGCAGGTGGAACGGCCCGTCGTGGCCCATGAGCAGGAAGTCCTCGTCGAAGTCCATGGCGTAGAACTCGGTGTAACTGCCGCCGCAGCCGAGCAGGTCCATGATCTTCATCGCCTGGCAGTTCTTGAGATCGCCCTC
>RFJD01000148.1 GCA_003695015.1 Verrucomicrobiota bacterium
TGCCAGTCGGCCATGCCAGTCGGCCATGCCAGTCGGCCATGCCAGTCGGCCATGCCAGTCGGCGATGCCAGTCGGCGATGCCAGTCGGCGATGCCAGTCGGCTAGGCAGACGGCACTGGGTGTCCAGCCGCCTACTCAGCCTTCCGCAGCGAAGGATCTCCTTGGATGGTCCCACACGATTGCCTGATGTTGGGCTTCTCGAACCTGCGAAGGATTGGCCAATGGCAACAAAACCTCATTCTTTCGCCCGCCGTCAAACCTCTTGGAAACGACGTCATGGACACCTCTGATATCCACCCCCGAGATGCTGGCCGGGCCCCAAGGCGTGCTGAGTTCGTGCTCCGATGTGCCCACGTCCTGGCAGGAGCAGTTCTGCTCCTGTTCGCTGCTTCGCATCTGCTTTCTCTGGTCACGCCCGGTCTCGCATACAACACACCCAACACGGTTTTCCCCTTCTTGACGGATCGCTTATTGGTCTTGCTTGCCGCCGGCTTGGAAATGTGGTTGGGCTTCACCTGCTTTCGGGGAGCTGGGAAACGGCCGACGAGTGTGCTTCTGTTGGCCTTTGTCGCGATCATGTTGTGGTATCATTGGGCATTCCGCCTTACCGGCGGCAGGAGTTGCGGATGCGCGGGCCTTCTGGGGAGGCTGCTTCACGTAAGCCGGGCTGCGGAGGAGGCGATCGCTTATGGCGCGCTGGCGATGTTGGCGCTTTGCGCGCTGCCTTGTCTGCTCTGGAAGTCGTGGCCGCGACCTCATGCGCGCGGAGCGCCGCTCACAGCAGTCCTGTTCCTGTTGCTTCCCCTGTTCACGACCCACGCCGACATCCATATGCGCATTTGGGGTAATGTGGCTTTGGAGGAGTTCAATCCCAGAACCGGTCAACCGTATGAACAGCAACGCTGGTACAGCACGTTCCTCGCAAAGCGGTTGGGCGCCACGTGGGAGACCGCGGTGACCAACAAGGCCAACCTTGGCTGGTGGGTTCGCCACGTTTTCGATGGCACCAACAGCTACACGGTTTGGCGAGACGGGCGGGTTGCCACCAATCTGCCCCAAGCCATCGTGTGCGCCTCGCCTTACCCTATCCCGGGAGACAGCGGGCTGTTGGGCAACCCACTGGTGGACATCACCTACGGATGGTCCCCACACACTTTGGTTACAAATATGCACGGTAAAGTCGTCATGCCCGTGCCTTGGACCGTCGTCAGGGACAACCCGGTCGCTTGGGGTTACCGCTGGGACTTGGAAGGATGGGCTCCCGGTGGATTCTTGTCTGCCTTCACGGTGATTCGCGATCCGTCACTGGACTTGCCGGAGAAGGAGGAACTGTTTCGACCGGAAATCGATTATCCCGAAACAGCAGCACAATACGCGTATTACGTTCGCCAGATCGAATTCAACAGAAGCATCCCCGCAGGGTGGGTCCGGGGCCGATTCAAAGTGCTCCAGTGGATGGCCACCAACGCGTTCCAAATTCCCATGGCCTCGCGTCTTGAGGTTTACTCACCAGGGCCGGGTGAAAAGCGGCCAGCCCGCGTCTTCACGCTGACAGCGACGGGGTTCGCACCCGAGCCCGCCTTCACGGTCCGTCCACCCGTGCTGGGCTCCACAACGCGCGTGGCGGATTACCGGTACAAGCGGTGGAACGATCGCCGCATCTTCAAGTACGCGGAGTACTCGCTCGATCCCGGTCAGGCGTGGCCCACCGATCATGATCCCGCTCTTTTGGCCCAAGCGGATGCCTGGATGAAGCACGGCCGCCCGTACACCAACTTCATTGGCAAACGACAATGGTTCGCCTGGTCTTTGCTGGCTGTTCTCCTGATCCCCGCCCTGTTAATGTGGATCCGGAGCAAACACAACGAGAAAAACCGCAAATAGAGAGGACACTACCATGCGTAAAGTGATGTTGGTCGTCCTGACGATGATCGCCGCACTCGGGACCTTGGCATTTTGTCCCGAGGATGGGCCCGGAAACAACTGCGTCACCGCCCAGGACGGGTCTTGTGCGAACCCGGGAACCCCCCTGCTATCAATCCGGGAGTGATTGCGTCTGCAGGAACAGGGTCGCGTACACGCAGTGCCAGTGCGCCAGCAGGATGTGAATTGGGCTGGCTGCCGAAGAAAAACACCAACGCCGCAGGACGTCTCCTGCTGGCGGTGCTCGTCATCAAGGCCACCCTGTGGGCCGGGGTGTTGACCGCCCTTACGCTGTGGGGGCCGCCATTACCGCCGGCTCCGGGTGGCATCATCCGTTGGCCCCAGCAAGGTGAGGCGGTGTTCCTGAGTCACTTCGCCACATGGGACGCAGCACACTATTTGCTGCTTGCCGAGCTTGGTTATGCCAAGGGCGCTGCCTCCTGCGCCTTTTATCCTCTCCTGCCAATGATCCTCCGAGCGAGCTGGAAGTTGTCGGGGGCGAATCCGGCAATCGTCGGCCTTGTTCTGTGCAACCTGTGTTCGTTGGCGGCCTGGACGCTCTTCCACCGATTGGTGGCGCGCCGCTGGGGAGAAACGGCAGCTTGGTGGGCGTTGCTCTTTCTTATCGTCTATCCGGGCAGTCTTTTCTTCCAGTTTATCTACACGGAAAGTCTGTTCCTGCTGCTCCTGATGGGGGTGTGGTGGGGACTTGAAACGGGGCGGTCCGGAAGGGCAGCGGTATGCGCGGGATTGCTCCCGCTTTGTCGCGGGGTTGGGGCTTTTGCGGTACTGCCGCTGGCGTGGCATGCCTTGCGCACGGCACGCCCGCGAGGGATGGAACGTCGGCAGCCTCGGCTGCGTCCTCCCGCAACCGCTGCCCTGTCAATGCCGGATGGAGCAGAGAAAGGGCCCGGAACGGGAAGCAGCCGTCCCAGGAGCGGGCTCGCCGAAAACCTTGCCTTCCGACATTGGAGGCCGTGGGTTGTGGCGGGAATGCCGGTGCTGGGGTGGTGCGTGTATCTGGGGTTGATGTGGCATTGGACGGGCAACCCGTTTGAGGGTTTCGAGGCACAGAAACGCTGGGGTGTGCACTCAGTTGCCAATCTCTGGGACGTGCCGAAGTTCCTCACGGGGTTCTTGAGTGCGAGGGAATGGCATGCGTTCAAAGGCTCGTTCCTGGACCGGTGCGTCTTTGTGCTGTTCCTGTACACGCTGCCGGTGCTGTGGCGGCTGGACAAAGGCCTGTGGACGTGGGCGTTGGTGTTGGGAGTCCTTCCGGCCATGAGCGGAACCTTCACATCCTTCATTCGCTTCGCCTCCTGCGCGTTCCCGATGTTCGTTGCGCTTGGTGTGGTCTTGAGCCGGCCCACGAGGCGTTGGTGGGGGGCCGGGTTGCTGGCAGTGTTCCTCGTGCTCCACGCGGTGCTGGTGTGGCAGTATGTCAACTTCCGGTGGGCTGGTTGAGCCTCCAGCAACCGGTTTCGGCGGCCAAGCTCATTATCGCAGAGTCTTCACAGAACAATCCAACGAAAGTCTCGCCGAGGCCGGGACTTTGGGCCATGAGCCCGAGGGTCACTCCAACGCTTTCGAGCCGCCTTCTCGGAGCTTGCCCTCTTGCGCATCGTGCCGACCCCAACACGCCCGGAAGTACGCTTCTCTGCGAGCATGGTGCTCTTTTGCTACTGACCGTTTCTGCAGGTTGTGCGGGCTTCGTGGCCAGAGCGGCAGTCCCGCAGGCGGGATGGCTCATGGGGGTTGGCCACTTCGGCGGGTGGTCGGGCGCCGGTGGCTTGGTGGGGCCGCCTCGTCACCTCGGCGGCTACGGGGCGGTTCAGCCCTCGTCGAGGAAGGCGGTCAGCGGGCTGGTGGCGCTGGCGGTTTCGAGTTGTTCGGCGAGGCCGATCTCGTAGGCCGCCCGGCCGGCTTCGACCGCCGCCTTGAACGCCCGGGCCATCCGGCAGGGATCGGCGGCCACCGCAATGGCGGTGTTCACCAACACGGCGTCCGCCCCCATCTCCATCGCCTCGGCGGCATGGCTCGGGGCGCCCAGCCCGGCGTCCACCACCACCGGCACGGTGGCCTGTTCGATGATGATGCGGATCTGGTCGCGGGTCTGGATGCCGCGATTCGACCCGATGGGCGAGCCCAGCGGCATGACGGTGGCCACGCCGACCTCCTGGAGGCGCTTGGCCAGGACGGGGTCGGCGTTGATGTAGGGCAGGACGGTGAAGCCTTCGCGCACGAGTTGTTCGGCCGCGGCGAGGGTTTCCACCGGATCGGGCAGGAGGTAGCGGGGGTCGGGGTGGATCTCGAGTTTCACCCACTTGGGCAGGCCGGCGGCGGCGGCCAGGCGGGCCAGCCGCACCGCCTCGGCGGCGTTCATGGCGCCGCTGGTGTTGGGCAGCAAGAGGTAGCGGTCCGGGTCGATGTACTCGAGGATGTTGGCGAAGGGATCGTGCCGGCCGCTGAGGTCGGCCCGGCGCAGGGCCACGGTCACCATCTCCGCGCCGCTGGCGGCGATGGCGTCGCGCATCAGCTCCGGCGAGGCAAACTTGCCGGTGCCCAGGATGAGGCGGGATTGGAACCGTCGGCCGGCGATGACCAACGGGCTGTTGGCGAGGTCCGCAGACATCGGGATCACAGTAAGCCGCCGGCCGGGCGAGGTCGAGTCCCGCGCCGGGCGGACGCCCCCCCTCGGGACGCCGGTTTCAGCCGAACAGATCGAGTTGTTCGGGCGGTTCGAGTTCGCGCAGCGTCTCCCGCTCGGCCCGGTGGCGGCGCAGGCGGCGCGGTTTGCCCTCGGGCGTCAGTTCGGCCTGTTCGAGGTTGGCGAGGATGACCTTGGCCCGCTCGATGACCGGTTTGGGCACGCCAGCCAGCCGGGCCACCTGCAGGCCGTAGCTCTTGTCGGCCCCGCCCTCGACGATCTTGTGCAGGAAGACGATCTGGTCGTTCCACTCGCGGACGGCGACGTTGAAGTTGGCGACGCGGGGCAGGCGTCCGGCCAGCTCGGTCAGTTCGTGGTAATGGGTGGCGAAGAGGGTCAGGGCGCCGACCTGGTTGTGGAGGTGCTCGACGATGCTCCACGCGAGGCTGAGGCCGTCGAAGGTGCTGGTCCCGCGGCCGACCTCGTCGAGGATGATCAGGCTGCGCCGGGTGGCGTGGTGGAGGATGTTGGCGGTCTCGCTCATCTCGACCATGAAGGTGGACTGGCCGCGGGCGAGGTCGTCGCTGGCGCCGATGCGGGTGAAGATGCGGTCCAGCAGGTCGATGCGGGCGGAGGCGGCCGGGATGTAGCAGCCGGCATGGGCCAGCAGGGCCAGGAGGGCGACCTGCCGGATGTAGGTGCTCTTGCCGGCCATGTTGGGGCCGGTGATGAGCATGATCTGGCAGCCGTCCACCGCCATGTCGGTGTCGTTGGGCACGAACCGCTGGTCCACCATGGTCTGTTCGAGGACCGGATGCCGCCCTTCGCGGATGATCAGGCGGCCCTCGTCCCCCACCTCGGGAGGGCGGTAGTCGTGGAGCCGGGCGGTTTCGGCCCAGCCGGCCAGCACGTCCAGCTCGCCCAGCGCCCGGGCCGTTTCCTGGATGGCTTTCAACCGCCCGAGCACCTCCTCCCGCAACCGGTGGAACAGCTCCTGCTCGAGCTTCACCGCCCGTTCCTCGGCGCCGAGGATCTTGGCCTCCATCTCCTTGAGGGCCGGCGTGATGTAGCGTTCGCCGTTGGCGATGGTCTGCTTGCGGACGTAGTCGGCCGGCACTTTGTCGAGGTTGGCCTTGGTGACCTCGATGAAATAGCCGAAGACCGAGTTGAACCGGATCTTCAGGGAGGCGATGCCCGTCCGCTCGATTTCCTGCTGCTGCAGCCGCACGATCCAGTCCTTCCCCTCCCGCGAGGCGCGCCGCAGTTCGTCCAGTTCCGGGTCGAACCCGTCCCGGATGACCCCGCCGTCGCGCAACACGGCCGGCGGTTCATCGACCAAGCCCCGGTTGAGCAGGTCCACCAGCTCGGGCAACGGATGCAGTTGCGCGGCCAGCCGGGCCAGCAATCCGGCCCCCTCCCCGCCGGCGGCCGGTCCGGCGGCGCCCTCTCCGGGCGGTTGTTCTTCGAACAGGGTCGTCTCCCGGACGGCCGGCGCGGGCGGGGGCAGCCGTTCGAGCCGCTCGCGCAAACCGGGGACCTGTTCGAGCGCGATCCGCAGAGCCAGCAGGTCGCGCGGACCGCCGCTGCCGGCGCTCAACCGCCCCAGGGTCCGCTCGAGGTCCCGCACCTCGGCCAGCGCCTCCCGGAACGCGTCCAGCTCGGCCGGGTGTTCGAGCCAGGTTTGGATGGCGTCCTGCCGGGCGCGGATGGCCGCGATGTCGGCCAACGGCCGGGCCAGCCAGTCCCGCAACCGCCGCGCCCCCATCGGCGTGACGGTGCGATTCACCGCGCCGTAGAGACAGGCCTGCCGGGGACTGTCCCGATGCAACGGCTGGAGCACCTCGAGGTTGCGCAACGTGGCGGCGTCCAGGATGAGGTGGTCGGTGGTCTCGTAGTACTGCAGCCCGGTGACGTGCCGCAGTTCCCGGCGCAGTTCCTGCCGGAGGTAATGGACCACCGCGCCGGCCGCCCCCACCGCCGCCGGATGCCCCCGCAAGCCGAAGCCGTCCAGCGTCGCCACCCCCAGATGTTCCCGCAGGGCGAACTCCCCCTGCTCGGGCGTGAACACCCAGTCCTCGTGGTCATTGATCAGGCTGAAGGCCGGTTGCAACAACCGCCGCAACTCGGTCTGGCCGGCCGGGAGGATCAATTCCGCCGGCCGGAGCCGTTCCAGTTCCGCCAACAAGGCCGCCTCGCCCCGCACCTCGGTGGCCTTGAACTCGCCGGTCGTCAGGTCCAACACCGCCAGCCCGTACACGCCGCCGGCCGCGGTCACCGCCCCCAGATAGTTGTTCCGCTCCGCCGCCAGCATCCGCTCGTCGAAATGGGCCCCCGGACTGAGGATCTGGGTGACCTCCCGTTTGACCAGCTTGCCCGGACGCGCCTCCTCGATCTGGTCGCAGATGGCCACCCGCCGGCCGGCTCGCAGCAGGCGGCCGATGTAGCCGTTGGCGGCGTGGTAGGGGATGCCGCACATCGGCACGTCGCCCCGCTTGGTGAGGGCCACGTTGAGGAGCTGCGCCCCCACCTTGGCGTCGTCCATGAACATCTCGTAGAAGTCCCCCAGACGGAACAACAACAACGTCCCGGGCGGCAGTTCGCTCTTGATCCGGCGATACTGCGCCATCATCGGGGTGAGGTTGCGCTGGCCTTTGGACGCCATGCGGCCGCCGATGGTGGGCCAAAGCCCCGAACGCGAAAAGCCCTTTGCCGAACCGGGCGGACAAGGCCCGTAGCCGCCGACGTCAGGAGGCGGGGGCGGAAGGGTGATGAGTTGAAGGGTGATGAGTTAAAGAGGAAGGGGAGCCGGCCGCGGTCCGCCCGGGTCAAGCTGATGCCCCTGTCGCCCATGGGCTGCGGGCATCTTGTCTGCCCTCCCCATCCCCTCTGCGTCTTCGCGCCCTTGCCTCTTTGCGTTCACCCCCGGCCACCGCAGGCTGGGAGCCGGCACCACACTGCTTTTTTGGACTGCGCCGGCCCTCCGGCGCTTTGGAAAGCGGTCCCGTGGCCGCGGGACCGCGCTCAAAAAACGAACGCGTTCATCCGCCCCCCTTCTCCCACGGTCACCCTCGCGGCGAAGCAGGCCGGAAGCCTGAACCACATCCGGGCCGACTCAGCTCCGCGTCACGTGCAGGCCGGTCCGGGACACCGAGAACCGCACGAACCGCGCCCGGGCATTGGGCGGACGGGCGGTCAGCTCCTGCCGGATTCGCCGCGCCGCCTCGGCGTCCTTGGCGAACATCAACAGAAACCCGCCCCCGCCGGCGCCCAGCAGCTTCGCCGCATCCACCCAGTCGGCGATCCGATCCAAGATGGCCTGCACCTCGGGCGGGTTGGTGCCGCTGTCCAAGGCTTGGTTCAACCGCCAACTGGCCCGGACCGCCGCCGACACCCGGCTCGCGTCGCCCCGCTGGAGGGCGTCGAACGTCGCGCCCGCGTTGGCGGCGATGGCGGCGATCAACTCCAGGTGCCGCGGCGAATTCAGAAAGATGCCCCGGACGATCTCGGCCAGGATGTTCTTCGCCATGCGGGTAATGCCGGTGTAGTAGAGCAGGCTGGTCTCGTCGGCGATGGCCGTTTCCAGCAGATGGTCCGGCACCCAGCGCAGCGTCGGGGTTTGGTCGAGCCCGGGCGCGGTTTCGATGAGCTTGATCCCCCGGAACAATCCGCCGCCCTGATCCTGCCAGCCGCCGCCGGTGGTGAGCATTTGTTCCAACGCCAGGGTGCGCCGGAACAGGGTGTGGCGGTCCCAGCCCAGCCCGCACAGGTCCGACAACGTGCCCAACACCGTGGCGGCCAGGATGCTGCTGGTGCCCAGACCCGAACCCTTGGGCACCGCCGCCAGCAACGACAGCTCGATCCCGCCGCCGAAAGCCTCCAGCCGCTCGCGCAACGCCGGGGGCGCGTCCGGCGAACCGAACTCCGGCAGGAACCCCGCCAGCGCCAACGCCGCCCGGGCCACCGAAAAGGCGCTGCCCGGATCGTCGTAACGGGCCAGTTCCTCGCAGGTCGTGATTTCCTCGGTCGCGCCGAGGTCGATCGACCGCA
>RFJD01000149.1 GCA_003695015.1 Verrucomicrobiota bacterium
CCGCCGCATCGACCGCCAGTTGCGCGGTCGTTGCGCCCGCCAGGGGGACCCCGGCTCCTCCCACTTCTTCATCTCCCTGGAGGACGACCTCATGCGGCTGTTCGGCTCGGACCGGATCATCAAGATCATGGAACGGGTCGGGCTCGAGGAAGGGCAGCCCTTGGAACACCCGTTCCTGAACCGCTCCATCAGCCAAGCCCAGAAACGGGTCGAGCAGCACAACTTCCAAATCCGCAAGCGGACCCTCGAATACGACGATGTGATGAACCGCCAGCGCGAGGTCGTTTACGGCTTCCGCAACGAGATCATCCATGCCGAGGACGTCCGCGAGCGGCTCATGGACATCATCGAGGAGGTCGTCGTCGAAAAAGTGCGGGACACCTCGACCCCGACGGCCGACCCGGCCGACTGGGACAAGCGGGCGCTGGCGGACTGGGTGAACCTCACCTTCCCGCTGGGCATCTCGGAGGACAAGCTGGTCGAGACGGGGAACAAGGGCGAGGAAGAGCCGCCGCGGGACTCGATCTACGAGGGACTCAGCCCGGCCCAATACGCCGTGGCCCGGTTCCTGGTGGAGAGCGTCAAGCACGCCTACGAGATCAAGGTCAAGTACGAGGATCCGGAAGCCCTCAAGACCGTCGAGCGCTACACCATTCTCAGCGCGATCGACCGGCTGTGGCAGGAGCACCTCTACAACATCGACAGCCTCCGCTACAGCATCGGCCTGCGGCAGTACGGACAGCGCGACCCGCTCATCGAATACAAGGTCGAGGCCTTCAAGCTCTTCGACGAGCTGATGGTCAACATCAAGAGCGAGATTTGCCACAACGTTTTCCGGAGCGCCTCGAGCATGATGGCCTTCGAGAACTTCCTCCGGAACCTGCCCAAGCAGACCGTCCATCCCGAGACCCGCGCCCTCGGTGGGGACGGCGCCGGCGGTGCGGCTCCCGCCGGCGGGCGGCCCCCGAGCGACATCGTCTCCGAGGCGGCGGAGGCGGTCGCCCGCAAGCCGCAACCGGTTCGCGCCGGCCCCAAGGTGGGGCGCAACGAGCCCTGTCCCTGCGGCAGCGGCAAGAAGTACAAGCATTGTTGCGGGCGTTGATCGGTCCCGGGGCGCCGCCGCCCTCCGTCCGGGGCAAAAAACTCGTTGACCCGCCCCCGGGAGGGCCTGTACGTTGCGCGCCGATGAACGGGAAGCTGAACCTGCTGCCGGCTTTGAGCGCGCTGCTGCTTCGCAGCGTGGCGGTGTGGTTCTGAGCTTCCCCCCAGAGCTCGAGGAACCCACCGCCTGCCCGGCGGTGGGTTCCGGCTTTTCGGGCCCGTTCGACGGCCCCCAGAAACCAAGATGCACGAGACAACGACATGTTGAAGGATCCATCCAAGAAGTACCGGCCCTTCCCGCCGGTGAACCTGCCGGACCGCCAATGGCCCAACCGGGTGCTGACCCGGCCGCCCCGCTGGTGCAGCGTGGATTTGCGCGACGGCAACCAGGCCCTGGCCATCCCGATGAACGTCAGCCAGAAGCTCGAGATGTTCCAGACCCTGGTGCAGATCGGCTTCAAGGAAATCGAGGTGGGCTTCCCTTCGGCCTCGAACACCGAGTTCGCCTTCAACCGGCGGCTCATCGAGGAGGGGCGTATCCCGGACGATGTCTGGCTGCAGGTCCTGGTCCAGGCGCGCGAACACCTCATCGAGCGGACCATCCAGTCCCTCCAAGGCGCCAAGAAGGCCATCATCCACCTCTACAACTCCACCTCGCCGGCCCAACGCCGGGTCGTCTTTCGGATGTCCAAGAAGGAGATCATCGAGGTGGCCGTGCGGGGGGCGCGGATGATCATGGACCGGCTGGACCGGCTGGACGGCACCGAGGTCCTGCTCGAGTACTCGCCGGAAAGCTTCAGCGCGACCGAAGTCGAGTTTGCCTGCGAGGTGGCCGAGGCGGTGATGGACGTCTGGCAGCCGACCCCCGAACGGCCCATGATCCTCAACCTGCCCGACACGGTGGAAGTGGCCATGCCCAACGTGTACGCCGATCAGGTCGAATGGATTTGCCGGAACATCCGCAACCGGGAGAGCCTGATCATCAGCCTGCACACCCACAACGACCGGGGGACCGGCATCGCCGCGACCGAGCTGGGTTTGTTGGCCGGGGCCGACCGCGTGGAAGGCACGCTTTTCGGCAACGGCGAACGCACCGGCAACCTGGACATCATCACCGTGGCCCTGAACATGTATTCCCACGGCATCCATCCGGGGCTGGATTTCTCCAACCTCAACGCCATCCGCGAGGTCTATGAGCGGTGCACCGGGATGACCGTGCCGCCGCGGCATCCTTATTCCGGCGAGCTGGTCTTCACCGCCTTCAGCGGTTCCCACCAAGACGCCATCAAGAAGGGGCTGGCGGAGTGGAACGAAGGGCGCCAGCAGTACTGGGACGTGCCCTACCTGCCGATCGATCCCGCCGACATTGGCCGCGAGTATCGCGAGGTCATCCGGGTCAACAGCCAGTCCGGCAAGGGCGGGGTCGCGTTCATGTTGGAGACCCGGTTCGGCATCTATCTGCCGCGGGACCTTCAGCGGGAGTTCGGCCCGATCGCCAACGACGAGGTGGATCGCATCGGCCGCGAAGTCACGGCGGACGAGCTCAAGGCCATCTTCTGGAAGGAGTACGTCGAGCGCGAATCGCCGTGGAAGCTGGTCCGGTTCCGCACCGAAAGCACCAACGGGCACGTCCGCTGCCGGGCGGAGCTGTTGCGGGACGGACAGCCGGTCGAGGTCGTGGGCGAGGGCAACGGCCCGCTGGCCGCCTTGGTCCACGGGTTCGGCAACTTGGACGTGCCGCGGTTCGAGATCGCGGACTACAGCGAGCACGCCTTGGGCAGCGGCGAGGAAGCCGCCGCCATCGCCTACATCCAGATCCGCTATCCGGATGGCCGCAATCGCTGGGGCGTGGGCGTGGACACCAACATCGAAATCGCCTCGGTCAAGGCGGTCCTGAGCGCGCTCAATCGGAGCGTTGGGGCGGCCGCCGCGCAGCAGTAAGTCCGCCGACCCGCCCCCCTCAACGGGTTCCCGAACGCGAACGCCGCCTCCATCGGGGCGGCGTTTCCTTTCGGCGGCCGGCTGGCGGCCGGTGTGTCAAGCGCACCACGGCCGCGACCGTTGGGCGTGGCGCGGCAGGATGCGGTTGACGAGGGCGACGTCCTCGGCCACTTGGAAATCGAACATCCCCACGCAGATGAAGTCCGCGCCATGCCGGAAGGCGTAGTCGAAGCCGTCGCTCGGGTGGATGGCGCCGGCGGCCAGCACCTTGTAGGCGATCCACGGCTTGCCGCAGCGGGCCATGAACTCGATGGTCTTCTCCGGCTCCAAGTCGTAGTAGTTGTCGATCGCGTAGTTCTCGATGACCGGCTTGTTCTGGCCGGGCTGGCGGGCCGACCAGTAGCGCGTGTGGTGGAGTGTCTTCATGAAGAAGTCCGGGTCCAGTCCCGCTCCGGTGACGGTCTGGAGCATTTCGAGGGAATGACCGGCCACGCCGGAGATGACGCCGGTCTGTTTGACGGTCTCCAGGAAGCGGCCGATCAAGTCCACGCGTTGATCGAACGACCAGCGGTCGCCCAGGTTGCCGACCAAAAACACGCCCACCGCGCCGTCCTCGACGGCCTGGCGGACGGTGGTCTCGATGGCTTCCGGCTCGGGGGAGACTTGGGCCAGCCACTGGAGTTGCCCCCGGCCTTCCCGCCGGTATTGCCGGTAGAGCCGCACGGCGCGCTGATCGCTCGGGTTGACGATCATGGTGTTGATCCCGTGCTGCTCGCAGATCTCCCAGGTCTTCAGGATCCGTTCGTCGGTGAAGTACTCCTTGAGGAAGCGCGACATGTAGATGAGGTCGCGTGCGTGTGCGTAACCGCTGATGAGATTGCCGCCGCAAATGAGCCGGCTGATCCGGACGTCCCGGATCCGGCCCATCGGGACCGAGGCGACCGCCGGCGGCGCTTCGGCGGGGCTGGTTTGAGCCGCATGGAGGATTTGTTCCTCCCGGCTGGCGAAGGCGACACCGCCGGCCGCCCCCAGCACGGTTCGTTTCAGGAACCGGCGCCGGTCCAGTTCGCCCAAGGGCTCGGGACAAGTGCGGAGACGTTTCATGGCTGGCACCATAGCCACCGGCGTGCCGCGCTGACAAGAGTCGCCCATCCCGATGCACATGGCCGAGGGGAGTGCTGGTTTTGCCTTGCCTTGGTCGTGGATCTGCGGTATTGACTGAGGCACAACCTCAAACCCGAAAGCTTATGTCCCTCCGTCTTTGCATCTTCTCTGCCGCCGTAGGCGCCGTTGGGAGTCTTTTCGTCCCGTCAACGCAAGCGGCCGCCCCTCCGCCCATGGCCACCTACGTCGGTTCATGGAACAACACCACCTTCGGAAGCTCCGGCAGTCTGAGCTTCAGTTACGAGATTGCCGGCACCGACGTCACCGCCGTGATGGATCTCGGCGGGTTTGTCTTTGGCGGGCCGCCTCCGGGCCCCAAGACGCTCTCCGGGACCATTGATCCCGACGGTAACGTCACCTTCGGCCTCACCGGCGATGACGTTTTCGGGAACATCGCCGGCACCTTCCTGGCCACAGGTGAATTGACCGTCAACATGACCGACGTGCCGGGTTTCGTTCGTGATGCGGTGGTTGTGGGCGCATTGCTCGATCCCTCGCACTTTGCCGGGCAGTATCGGGTCGAGTTCGAGACGCCGACGCCGGAGCCCGAACGCATCGAGGGGGTCGATTACGCGTTGGGCACGGTGGAAGCGACCGTGATTCCCGAGCCGGGAACGGGAGCTTTGTTGGGGCTTGGGTGGCTGTTGCTTCTCGCCCGGCGACGGCTGCGCTGATCAGCGCGCCTCGAGTGCCGTCGGGGTCTCGCCTCCTCCGGCTGCCGCTACGGGCGCCGGGTGCGCTTGGTCGAGCAGTTCGCGCAGGTTGAAGTGAACCGGCGGGACGTGCGCGGCGACGTCCCGGGAGTTGGCGTGGGCGACCCAGAGATCCAGCGTTTCGGGGGCGAACAAGGCGCAGTGGATGTTGGAAGTCATGGCCACCGGGCGGTCCATCAAGCGCCAGGCGCTCCGGGCGTCGATCCGGCCGTACTGCTGCATCACCCGCGCCACCAAGGTTTCGTAGCGGTCGCCGGCACTCAGGATGACGGCGTCGGGGACCGGATGCGGCAGGAGGGGATGATACTGGCCGCCTTCGACGACCTCGAAGCTGTCGGGTGTGGCGGCGATTCCCACCGCCCGGCGTTCCCGTCCCGAAGCGACGACGTAGTAGTACTCGCAGGTGCGCGGGGATTCGCGCATCAGGCGGACGGCTTCCTCGAGTGAGTCGGCTTGCTCCATCACCTCGCGCACGAGCTGGGCCATCGGTTTGCCGTCCCAACGACCTTCGCCGCGTCCGCCCATTTCCCCCAGGGAGATGCCGCGCTCGTTCATGGCCGTGACCGAGCCGACGAAGCCGGCGTAGCTGACGTTGACCCA